>CAKTKF010000263.1 GCA_934569215.1 uncultured Oscillospiraceae bacterium | reverse complement strand
TATTTCGGGTATTTGTTGATATATAACATATTATGGCATAAAAATATATCTATTTTGTCCTGCTCAAAACGGTTGACGAACGTCGGAAAATCCCGTATTATAGGATTATGGAAACACGGCGAAAGACATAGACGATTCAATTCACAGCATGGATGAAACGGATAAGCCGCCCGTTTCGCCCTAACAGACTAACACGCCTTTTACGGAATCCCGCGATAAAAGGGGCAGCTCCTTCGAGGTAAATACCATGAACAATACGATCCTGTTTGTCGGAGAACATCCGAAATCCTTCGACGTGCGGTGGCACACCCATGACGCCTGGGAGCTGGTGTACTGCACCAGCGGCCAGGGGGCGTTCCGGTTTGAAAACGGCACCGTCCTTCCCTACCGGGTGGGGGAGATGGTGGCGATCCCGCCCCTGGAGGTTCACGCCAATTCCAGCCGGGAAGGCTTCACCAATATCCATCTGACCATTGCCGACCCCTCCTTCCCCTACAAGACGCCCTTCCGGGTGGCGGACGACGACACGGGCAGCCTTCACAGCGCCTTCAGTCAGGCCAAGACCTATTACATGACCGACATCCGCGGGCGGGAGCTGGTGCTGGAAGCCCTGGGTGCGCTGATCACCAGCTACATTGTGGTATTCCGCAGCAGTGCGGCGTTCTCCGAGCCGGTGGAGAAAATCCGGGAAGGCATCCTCAAAAATTATTCCCGGGTGGATTTCTCCCTGGACGAGGTCATCCGGCAGCAGCCGTTTCACTACGACTACCTGCGCAAGCGCTTCAAAAAAGAGGTAGGGGTATCCCCTCTGGAATACATGACGAATCTGCGGATGAAAAGCGCGGAAATGCTGCTGACCGCCATGTGGGCAAACGAGTACACCGTGTCGGAGATCGCCCGGATGTGTGGCTATGACGATGCGCTGTATTTTTCCCGGGTGTTCAAAAAGCACTACGGCTGCTCCCCCAGCAGCTTTGCCAAAAAGGGAAGAGCTAAAACAAGCGAATAATATCATCATTACATATAGGAGGAAATTAACATGACTGCAATGGAAAGATTTGCAAACTCTATCGTCGTCCCCGTAGTCGTTCTGGACAAGGCGGAGGACGCAGTTCCCACCGCCAAGGCAATGCTGGCTGGCGGGATCGACACCATGGAGATCACCTTCCGTACCGCCTGCGCGCCGGAGGCCATCAAGGCGGTGGCGGAGAACTGCCCCGAGGTGCTGGTGGGCGCGGGTACCGTCCTGAATCTGGAGCAGTGCAAGCTGGCACTGGAAATGGGTGCCAAGTTCATCGTCTCCCCCGGCTTCAGCGAAGAGGTGGTGGGCTACTGCGTAGAGCATGGCGTTCCCGTTGCCCCCGGCTGCGTTACTCCCACCGAGATCATGGGCGCCATGAAATACGGCCTGAAAATGGTCAAGTTCTTCCCGGCCAACGTTTACGGCGGCCTGAAGGCCATGAAGAATCTGTCCGCCCCCTTCGTGGGCATGAAGTTCCTGCCCACCGGCGGCGTGAACAGTGACAACATCAAGGAGTACATCGACGCGCCCTTTATCCACGCCGTGGGCGGCAGCTGGGTCTGCCCCAAGGCGGACATCGCCGCGGGCAACTGGGAAAAGATCACCCGGCTGTGCCTTGACGCCCGGAAGGCCGCCAAGGGCGAATGAAAGGAGCAGCACAATGATTTCTTATACGCTGGCGCATGTGGGCATCAACTGCGCCAATGCCGAGCAGGCGCGGAAGAGCGCTGCCCTGTTTGAAGCCATGTTCGGCCTGACCGCCAAGGAGGGCAACAGCTCCGTTTTCGCCGGTAAAGCCGTGGAGCTGATGAAGTCTCCCTATCTGGGCGCAAACGGCCATATCGCCATCGGCACGCCGGATGTGGCCGCCGCCGTGGCCGATCTGGAAAGCCGGGGCTTCCAATTCAACAAGGAATCCGCCAAATATAAGGCGGACGGTACCCTGAACGCCATTTATCTGGCGGACGAGATCTGCGGCTTTGCCGTGCATCTGGTCGGAAACAAATAATATAGGAGGAAACTAAAATGGCAAAGATCATTACCTTCGGTGAGCTGATGCTCCGTCTTCAGCCCTACAACTACGAGCGCTTCGTCCAGTGCGACCACGTAGAGTTCACCTTCGGCGGCGGCGAGGCCAATGTGGCCGTGTCCCTGGCCAACTACGGGATGGACGTTGCCTATGTCACCAAGCTGCCCACCCACGCCATCGGTCAGGCAGCCGTCAACTCTCTGCGCCGCTACGGCGTGGACACCTCGCTGATCACCCGGGGCGGCAACCGCGTGGGCATCTACTTCAACGAGAAGGGCGCTTCCCAGCGGGGCTCCGTGTGTATCTACGATCGCGCCCATTCCGCCATCCAGGAAGCAACCTCCTCGGACTTTGACTGGGACAGGATTTTTGAGGGCGCCGAGTGGTTCCACTTCACCGGCATCACCCCGGCGCTGGGCGCAAACATGGTTGAAATCTGCAAGGAAGCCTGCAAGGCCGCCAAGGCCCACGGCTGCAAAATTTCCTGCGACTTAAACTACCGGGGCAAGCTCTGGACCCGGGAGCAGGCGCGGGCGGCTATGACCGACCTGTGCCAATACGTGGACGTGTGCATCTCCAACGAGGAGGACGCCAAGGACGTGTTCGGCATCGAGGCCGAGGCCACCGACATCTACGGCGGCAGCCTGAACCACGAGGGCTACAAGTCCGTTGCCAAGCAGCTGGCGGACAAGTTCGGCTTTGAGATGGTGGCCATCACCCTCCGGGAAA
>CAKTKF010000262.1 GCA_934569215.1 uncultured Oscillospiraceae bacterium | reverse complement strand
ATGCTGGCCGAGCAGGGAGAGAAGGAGACCTTCTCCTATCTGCGCCGGTCTGTGCTGAAAGGAAAGCCCTTCCCCTGAGAGGAAGAGCAGGATAGCCTTACGCGGAAATGAACGAAAACAGGAGCTGACCGGCGTCACCGTCCGGCCGGCTCCTTTTATCGTTTTTCCATGCAATTGCCGGCCGGTAATCGGCACATTTCATGGCGCAAAATCTTAAAAGCGCACAAGAAACGCCGTATTTCTCTCACAGCCGGAGATCAATTTTGACAAGTTTTTTCCAAAGATGGAAAAGCCAGTTGATTTCTTAGTTAGTCGGTGCTAATATGAGAATATCAGCATAGAGCTGACCAACATATAAAAACATTGGAGGTTCCCATTATGAAGAAATTTGGTTTGTTTGGTGCAGGTCTTCTGTTCGGCACCGTTGGCCTGAAAATTCTTGGCAGCAAGGACGCCCAGAAGCTGTACGCCCACACCACCGCCGCGGCTCTGCGGGCAAAGGACAGCGTCATGAAGACCGTCACCGCCATCCGTGAGGGCGCCCAGGACGTTTACGCCGACGCCAAGGACATCAACGAGACCCGCGCCCAGGAGGAAGCCGAAGCCGTTATTGAGGACGCTCCCGCGGAATAATTCGGAACAAGTCTTCGGCACAGCAATTTTCTCTTAAGAAGGCATAACATAAGTATGAAATGCAGTATTTTACATGAATCCAACGGCCGGATACGGGTGCATCTCCACTGCGGGAGAATGTCCCCGCATCAGGCGGACGTGCTGGAATACTATCTGAAAAACGAGCAGGACGTTCTGGATGTGACGGTCTACGACCGCACCCAGGACGCGGTCATCCGCTATGGGAAAGACCGCGCCGCCGTGGTTTCCGCTCTGGCCCGGTTCTCCTTCGCCAAGGCAGAGTCCATGGACTTGGTGCCGGATCACACCTCCCGGGCGCTGAACCGGGAATTTGAGGAAAAGCTCATCATGGCGGTTTGCCGCAGAGCCTTTTCCAAGGCCTTTCTGCCCGCGCCGGTGACGGCGGCCATTGCCGTGGTCAAGTCCTGGAAGTACATTAAAGAGGGGCTTTCCGCCCTGCTCCACAGGAAGCTGACGGTGGCTGTTCTGGATGCCACGGCGGTGACGGTCTCCCTGGTTCGGGGGGATTTCGATACCGCCGGTTCCGTTATGTTCATGCTCCGCCTGGGCGAGATCCTGGAGGAGTGGACGCATAAGAAGTCCGTGGCCGACCTGGCGGGCGCCATGTCGTTACAGGTGGAAAACGTCTGGATGCAGGCGGATGAAGCCGAAGTGCTGGTTCCCGTGGGGCAGGTGCAAGTGGGCGACAAGATCATCGTCCGCACCGGCAGCCTGATTCCTCTGGACGGCAAGGTCGTCTCCGGGGAAGCCATGGTGAATCAGTCCTCCATGACCGGCGAATCCCAGCCCGTTCCCAAGCGGCCGGGCAGCTTCGTCTACGCCGGTACCGTCGCCGAGGAAGGCGAGTGCGTCATTCAGGTGGAAAAAGCTCAGGGCAGCGGACGCTACGACCGGATCGTGAAGATGATCGAGGATTCCGAAAAGCTCAAATCCTCCGCCGAAGCCAGCGCCGCCCATCTGGCGGACAGTCTGGTTCCCTACACGCTGGGCGGCACGGCGCTGACCTACCTCATCACCCGGAACATCACAAAGACTCTCTCCGTTCTGATGGTTGACTTTTCCTGCGCGCTGAAGCTGGCCATGCCCATTGCGGTGCTCAGCGCCATGCGGGAAAGCGCCCAGTTCCATATTTCCGTCAAAGGCGGACGTTTCCTGGAAAATGTAGCCAAGGCGGACACCATCGTCTTCGACAAAACCGGCACGCTGACCCACGCCACGCCCAAGGTGGCGAAGGTCGTCCCATTCGGCGGCCATTCCGAGGCGGAAATGCTCCGTCTCGCGGCCTGTCTGGAGGAACACTACCCCCACTCCATCGCCAACGCGGTGGTGGCGGAAGCCAAATGCCGCGGCCTTGACCATCAGGAGTACCATTCTCAGGTGCAGTACATCGTCGCCCACGGCATTTCCAGCATGGTGAACGACCAGAAGGTCATCATCGGCAGCGCCCATTTTGCGTTTGAGGACGAAAAGTGCCAGATTCCCGAGGGCGAACAGGCGTTGTATGACAGCCTTGACCCCAGCTATTCCCACCTGTATCTGTGCATCGGCGGGTATCTCGCGGCGGTGCTGTGCATTTCCGACCCCCTGCGGGAGGAAGCCCCTGCGGCCATCCAGGCGCTTCACGACTGCGGCATCTCCAACGTGGTGATGATGACCGGCGACAACCGCAGAACCGCCCAGGCCGTGGCCGAAGCCGTTGGCGTGGACGAAGTCCACGCGGAGGTCTTGCCGGAGGACAAGGCGGCCTTTATCCGCAATGCCCGGGCGCAGGGTCACACGGTCATCATGATCGGCGACGGCGTCAACGACTCCCCGGCGCTGTCGGAGGCGGACGTGGGCATTGCTATTTCCACCGGCGCGGCCATTGCCCAGGAGATCGCCGACATCACCGTATCGTCGGAAGACCTGCGGGCGCTGGTCACACTGCGTCAGCTGAGCGTCGCCCTGATGGCGCGGATTCGCTGGAATTACCGCTTCATCATTGGCTTCAACTGCGGTCTGATCGGTTTGGGATTGGTGGGCATTTTGCCGCCTACCACCTCTGCCCTGCTGCATAACATGTCCACGCTGGGCATCAGCGTAAAGAGCATGACCAATCTTCTGTAAAACGGCATAGAAATTCCCGGCAAGGTTTGACGCCTTGCCGGGAATTTTTTAGATTGTCCAGGCCT
>CAKTKF010000261.1 GCA_934569215.1 uncultured Oscillospiraceae bacterium | reverse complement strand
ATATTCACGAACTGCTACGGCGCCTGGGGACTGGAAAAGCAGGACGCCGGAACGGCCGCGTCCATGACGCTGGTGGCACTGTCCGCACTGCTGACGGGCCTGAGCTTGTACGACGACATCGCCAAGCACGCGGGAGCCGGTACGCTGGTGCCAATCACGGGGTTTGCCAACGCCATCGCCGCCCCGGCCGTGGAATTCAAGACCGAGGGCTTCGTACTGGGTGTCGGCGCAAAAATGTTCACCATCGCGGGGCCGGTGATCGTGTACGGCCTGGCCGCAAGCGTGGTGTACGGGTTTATTTACTGGCTGTATACGATTCTATAGAAGAAGCGCTGTCATCCGAAGTAAGGTGACAGCGCTTTTTCATTCCCGCGCAAAAGTGTTTTTGAAATTCTTGCCGTATTATGGGTATGACCGGTCAAAAAAGAAACGAGGTGACGCCCGTGAAAGATAAAGCCGTGATCGAAGCAATTACCCGCCGGGACGAGCAGGCGGTGAGTGCGGTCATCGATAAATACTCCCGTCTGCTCTGGCCAATCGCTGGGGCGGTGCTGGAGAAGGTCGGGTGCGCTCAGGATGTGGAGGAATGTGTCGCGGACACGTTCATCTACCTCTGGGAGCATCCGGAAAAATTCGACCCCGAAAAGGGAAGCCTGAAAAGCTGGCTGTGCATCGTGGTGAGAAGCCGCGCCATTGACCGCTTTCGGGAGATCACCCGCCGGGGCGTGCTTCCACTGGAGGAGGCCGTTCTGGCGCAGACCCTAGGCCTTCAGGAGGAAGCCGTGCGGCAAGAGACCCGGCGGGAGCTGCTGGAAACGGTGAATTCTCTGGACGAGCCGGGGCGGGAAATTCTGGTGCGGCGGTATTATTACGACCAGAAGCCGCGGCAGATCGCGTTGGCATTGGGAATGACGGTGAAGCAGGTGGACAACTCCCTGTACCGCAGCAAGCGTCTGCTCAGGGAAAAGCTGTCGCAAGCCTGGGGAGGTGCGGAATGAGCCGATTTACCAACAAAAATCTACATAATATCCGGAAAACATTTGAAGAAAAAACCGGTGTTAATCTGAATGAGGGACGTTCGGCGTCTCCGAAGAAAACAACATATCTGCTGTTGGCGGCGGCGCTCTGCGCGCTTCTGTTGGCCTCCTGCGCCCGGGTGCTGTTTTCGGGGCTTAACGGGGACGATCTGTCTCTGGGCGGAACCTATCTGGGGGACGGGATCGTCTCCATAGAAGTGGTGAACCGGTCTGATAAGTCGCTGGAATTCCAGAAGCAGGTGAAGCTCATGGGCTGGCGGAACGGGGAAGTGGAGCCTTTGCCCGGAGGAACGGTGCGCGTCGAGAATACCCGCTTCCCAGCGCATTCCTGCGGCACCATGCTGGTGGATTTGTCGGAAGCCTATGACATCAGGGCGCTGGAAAACGGCACGTGGGGAACGCGGGATGAGACCGGCTACTATCTGGTTCTGACAAATCATGATTTCCTGTTCGGACACGACTGGATGTGTTTCTTCCACTTTTCTGAGCCTGCGGAGGAAACAGCGCCGACGGAGCCGGATACACCGCCCGAACCTGCACCGGCACAGAATCTGGACGGCATTACCGACGATCTGAAATCCTACTTTGAGGACACCTATCTGGACGAACCGCCGGCAATGACACAGGCGCATTTTGCATATCAGCAGAAGGTGCAGGAGCTTCTGGCGCAAACGAATGGGACGCTCGTTCACCCGGTCGATCCCCATGTTTTCGTCCAGACACCCCGGGAACAGGTGTTCGACGAGACGCTGCCCATGGACATTCAGTATCAGGTGGTGATACAGCAATACCATTCCCTTGACGCATTCAACCGGATGGTGGGCGCGGCATTTTCCGGAACGGGCAGCGACCAGTCCCTGCAAATCATGGCGGCGCTCCCGGAATATCAGGGGCAGACGGACGGCGGGCAGTGCATCCCGGTGGTTTACCTGTTCGTGTACGAGCGCGCCGCACTGACGGCGGAGAACCCGTATGCGTTTATCTACGGAAACATCATCCCGTTTTCCCGGATGGAGCAGGACAAGGTGTACGAGGACGACCGGTACGTGATCTACGACATGACCGACCTGTTTTACACCGATTTGGATGCGTATCTGGAAGATTTCGTGGGCGCTATGAAGGGCAAAGTCAGTATCTATTTTGACGACCAGATTCGCCGCCGGGTGCATAACGTGTACGATTATTTCCGGGACGCGCAGACCCTTTCCGGGCAGATTGAAAACCATCAGGCGGAAATGGAAGCTATGGGACATAAGGGATAACAAATCATCCCACTTTCTGAATAATAGCGGCGGGCGACAGCATCCTGTGCTGTCGCCCGCTTGGTAGCCGAACAGCAAGATTCGGCCGGATTTGCTGTTCGCTCAGTATTCTTTTCTAAGATAAATATAGACGGTCACAGGACAGGAAACGGCAAATGCAAGCAGCGCACACGCAAAAATAATTGCGCTGCCTGAGATCACCTGCGTTTCCGTCATGGGGGAGGGGAACAAAGTGTTTATCAGAGCTGTAAGTCCCACAACAAGCCCGACCCCGCCCAGTAGGCTGATAACTAAAAATACCTCATTCCGTTCTTCTCCACCCGCAAAAACAGCGGGAAAAAGATAGCCCCCATAAACAGACTGATTCCAACGCCCGCCGTAAACAGCAGAAAAATGTCTGTATTTCTGTCAAAAGGAAAACCATGCAGCAGGATGGACAGTGCTGCCCCAATTCCTGCAAAAGCCAGTCCGACAACCAGCCAGAATAGTAAGCTGAGGAAATAACTCTGCACAATGGCAGACCGCTTTACGGG
>CAKTKF010000260.1 GCA_934569215.1 uncultured Oscillospiraceae bacterium | reverse complement strand
CCCAGTTCAGTACAAAACCGAACTGGGCTTCCTGTAGATATTCTCTTTTTAGTGTCTACTTTTACTTGACAAGTACACTGCCGGGAAAGCAGAGCGCTTTTGCCATTTATTTGATTGCCGCACTGCTGTTCAGCAGCAGCGTGCTGTAGAGGAACAGTACGTCCTGGCCGTGGAAGTCCAGGAACCTGCCCAGATAGTCGCTTCGGATGTACCGAAGGTCTACCAGCGTCACCTTGGCGTAGTCGTTTACCAGCAGCGGAACCATGCTGCTTCCGAAGGAATCCCGGAAGACGATCAGCTCCCGGTCGGTGGGTGCGTTGGGATTCTCGATGGTCAGCAGGCTCCGCGCGCCGGAGAGATACACGTCGTACAGGTCTTTGCTGTCCAGTTTGGTCATGTCGTAGACGGCGGCGGTCTCCCCCGTTTCGTAGTCGTATACCCGGCAATCGTCCAGAAGCGCGCTTTTCAGCAGGTACATGGTGTCCGGCTGCATGGGCAGCGCCGCCTGACCGTAGTACACGCCGTAGAAGGGTTTTTCCAGCGAAGTAACGGTATAATCCTCCTGCCGGGGGGCGGACACCCCCAGCGCCTGACACAGCGCCTGCGCCGCCGGGAGCAGGCGCTCCTGCCGCCAATGGGTATCGGTGCGGTAATAGTCCTGAATGGACAGGCCGTCCGTCAGGCGAATAGGAGACGCCCAGGGCATTCCGTCCTCCACCAGGGAAAAGAGCCGGTCATAGTCCAGGGACAGCTGCCCAGCGGACTGCGCCAGATAGAAGCCTTTATCCGGGACGATGGCAAGGTAGATTTTGGAATCGGTGGAGGAAAGATAGGCTTCGTATACGCTGCTGAACCGCTCCAGGGCGTGGCTGATTGAGGCTTCGCTCAGGGGATATTCCTGGGCTGCGGCGAAGCCTTGGGCAATATAAATGCCGCTTTTGTCACTTTGCCGCAGAACAAAGCGGTGGAACAGAGACTTGGCCTCGCGGAAGGTGTCCCGCAGGGGGAACTGATCCAGACTGGCGTCCTCAAAATCCGTCATGAAGCTGCCGTCCAGCAGCGTCTTTGTCTGAATGGCAGGCTTCTGCGCCAGTTGGCGGCGCTCCGCGACGGAAATGTCCCGGCTGGGCGCCAGCCATGCCCACGCAGCCAGCATCGCCCAGACGGCCGCAACCATGATTGCGCAAATTCGATTCTTCATACCTTCGCCCCCTCAAAACCGGAAATACAGGAACGGGCTGAAGGAGCCGTCCACCAGATAGGCCGTGCAGACGATCAGCAGTGCCAGCATTGCCGCGGCCTCCAGCACAGCGCCCGCCTTCGTCCCGTCCATGCGCCGCGCCGCGTTTTTCACCACCGGCGTGGAGCCGAGAATGCCCAAGATGAACAGGACGGCGTAGCTTTTGAGATAATACAGCGTCTCGGCGGAGGTCAGGCTTAAGCCCCCGAAGCCGAACAGCCCGGCAAAATCCTGCCCCGCCTGGGCAAGGCTGTCCGCGTTGAACAGCACAAAGCTGAGAACCACCGCCAGCAGCACATACCCATGGCGCAGGACGCCCGGCAGCCTTTGCAGGGCGGGAATCCACTTTTCCGCCAGCAGCAGCCCGGCAAACAGCAACCCCCACAGCACAAAATTCCACGCCGCGCCGTGCCACAGTCCCGTAAGCATCCACACGGTGAGGATATTCCCTACCCACCGCCAGCGGTTGACCCGGCTGCCGCCCATGGGGATATACACATAGTCCCGGAACCAGCTGCCAAGGCTGATATGCCACCGCCGCCAGAACTCCGTGACGCTTTTGGAGAGATAGGGGTAGTTGAAATTCTCAACAAAATGGAACCCCAGCACCCGCCCCAGGCCGATGGCCATGTCGGAATAGCCGGAAAAGTCGAAATAGATGTTCAGGGTGAAGGCCACGGCGTACATCCAATAAAACAGGACGGACTTTTCGCCGCTCTGGCGAAACAGCTGAATCAAAAGGGCAAAATTGTCCGCAAGGATGACCTTTTTCCCAAGTCCCACGAGAAAGCGCCGCAGACCCACCGCCGTGTTTTCCCAGCTGTGCTCCCGGTGTTCCAGTTCCCGGTCAATGTCCGCGTAACGGACAATGGGGCCTGCAATGAGCTGGGGGAACAGGGCGACATACGCGCCGAAGTTAATGAGGTTTTTCTGTGCCGGGACGCCGCCGCGATAGACGTCAATGGTGTAGCTCAGGCACTGGAAGGTGTAAAAGCTGATACCGATGGGCAGCGCAAGGTGGAGCAGCGGGATTTTCAATCCGGTGACGGCGTTCAAACTGCCGATGAAAAAGTCCGCGTATTTGAATACTCCCAGCAGTCCTACGCTGACGATGATGGACACCAGCAGCCAGAGCTTTTTCCGGTTTTGGGAACGTTCAATACCCAGCCCACAGACGTAGCACAGCAAGATGGTGAACACCATCAGAGGCAGCAGCCGCAGCTCTCCCCAGCCGTAAAAAATCAGGCTGGCGACGAGCAGAACGGCGTTTTTCCCCTTCCGGGGGGTGAGGAAATACACTGCCAGCACCGCCGGGAGGAAATAATATAAGAAGGGAATGCTTGAAAATACCATAGGCGTATTCGCTCCTGCGCGTTTCTAGAAAAATGGCAGCGACCGGAATCGCTGCCATTTTGTAAACCTTAGATTACGAATTCGGGTTCACCGACCACTTTGCCGAAGGCGTCCACAAAGGACTGGGCGGTGAGGTCGTAGCTGGTGTCCAGCATAATGAGCATCACCACGTCTCGATAGCCGGTGACCAGCATGTCGTCCGCTTCCACACAGACCCACTTGCGGGGGTTGATGCCGGACTTCATGGCTTCGGCGAC
>CAKTKF010000259.1 GCA_934569215.1 uncultured Oscillospiraceae bacterium | reverse complement strand
CGCTAAAAAACGAAGTCAATACATTTCTTACCGCCGCCCAGGCGGTCTGCCGTGAAACGGCTTAAATAAAATGATGACATCATTTTATGAAGAAATAGTATCATAATCCGAGCACCTCCTGACCATTCTATGCATGACGCTTCTTTCCTGCCTCCAAATTGTCGAAAATTGGCGAAAGGAAGTGAATTGAAAATCAGATGCAGCTGTGCTATTCTATACCCATCGGAAGGTGGGAGACATATGGACGCACGGAAGCTGTTGATCGCAGATGGAAACGAGGAATTCCGGCGGGCGCTGGCCGCCGAGCTGCAAGGGGCATACCATGTCCGGTGTTGCGATGACGGGAAGGAGGCGCTGTCGCTTCTGCGTTCCTTCGCTCCTGACGTTCTGGTTCTCGATCTGATGCTTCCCGGGCTGGACGGCATCAGCCTGCTGCAATCCGCCGCCGCGTCCGGCCTGTGTCCCATGGTGCTGGTCACCTCCCGCTTTTACAATGACTATGTTCTTACCGCTCTGGGCGAGTTGAGCGTGGGCTACATGATGCGCAAGCCCTGCGACATCCCCGCCACCGCAGCCCGGATCGGCGACCTGAGCCGTCAAATCCGCACGCCGCTGGTGACGCCGCCCGACCCTCAGACCCAAGTGACCAATCTGCTGCTGTCCCTCAGCGTTCCCTCCAAGCTCCGGGGCTATGCCTACCTCCGGGAAGCCGTCCCCATGATGCTGAAGGATCCCGACCAGCCCATTACGAAGGTGCTGTATCCGGCGGTGGGCGCGATTTTCGGCTGCAAAGGCACCCACGTGGAGCGTTCCATCCGAAGCGCCATCGAAACCGCCTGGAAGCAGCGGGACGACCGGGTCTGGCAGCGGTATTTCCGCGTCGGCTCCGACGGCGTCATCCCCCGGCCTTCCAACGCCGCCTTCATTTCCCGTCTGGCAGACGCTCTGCGGCTGAGTCAGGACGTCGGCTAAACGGATGAATGAATCGGAAAAACAGACATACCCTAATGATACCAACCGACCAGGAGGCACCATCATGAAAAAACAACCCTCTCCCCCCAACCGCCGCGGCAGACTCGTGATGCTGTGCTTCGTGCTGGGGCTGATCTTCCTTGTGATGCTGGTGGGAACGGTCTACTTACAGCACCTGCTGGGACGCATCCACTACGTGGACTCCGGCACTGCCCCCAGCCTTTCCCCGGAGGAGCTGGACGCCTATCTTGCCACCCAGCCGGAGGAAGCCAACACCGCCCCCACCATGAACCCCGAGGACGTCACCTTCCCGGACTACGACGCCGACATCGGCAAGGACAGCGACATCATCAACATTCTGCTCATCGGTCAGGATCGCCGGGAAGACGAGACCCGGGCGCGGTCGGATTCCATGATTCTGTGTACCTTCCACAAATCCGAAAAGAAGCTGACCATGACCTCCTTCCTCCGGGACACCTATGTGAAAATCCCCGGCTACGGCCGGAACCGGATCAACGTGGCCTATGCCGCCGGCGGCATGTCCCTTCTGAATAAGACATTGGAAAACAATTTCGGCGTCCACATCGACGGCAATGTGGAGGTGGATTTCCACCAGTTTGCCGACATCGTTGATCTTCTGGGGGGCGTGGAGGTAGACCTGCGGAACGACGAGGCCCAGTGGGTCAGCCGGGAGACCGGCAGCGCCCTTTCCGAGGGAACGAACCGCTTAAACGGTCAGCAGGCGCTGGCCTATGCCCGCATCCGCAAGCTGGACGCCGACGGGGATTTCAGCCGGACGAACCGTCAGCGCAAGGTCATCACCGCCCTGCTGGACGCCTACCGGGGCACCAGTCTCCCCGCCGCCCTGTCCCTTCTGGAGCAGATTCTGCCCCTGATCACCACGGACATGACGGACAGGGAAATTCTTGGCTACGCCGTCAGCCTGTTTCCCCTGCTTTCCCGGGGTGAGATCGTCAGCCAGCACATTCCCGCACCGGACACCTATTCCAGCCGCAGCATTGACGGCATGGCGGTGCTGGTGGCCGACCTGGAAGCCAACCGAAAAATTCTGCAGGATACGTTGGGCGGCTAACGTTCCTTAGGGTCTATCCGAAATCGCCCTTCCAAAAAAAGGAAATTTTTTCCTGCAAACTTTTCTGAAAATGTTTCAGGATTTGGATTTTTGTTTCATAGCACCCGATTTATTTGTAAAATTTTTTGTGAACTTATAGGATATCTGAATTGACAAATTCTGCAACTCAGGATATAATAAGCGCTAACCGAAAGAATATAGAAGGTGTGAATATGGAACTCACGAGAAGCGAAATGGAAATCATGGATGTCCTCTGGGAAGCGGGGAAGCCCCTGTCCCGCGCGGACCTATTGGAGCATACCGAGGAAAAGACCTGGAAGGACAGCTCCGTGCATATACTGCTCAACAGTCTGCTGCAAAAGGGCGCCATTCAGGAGGCCGGTCTTGTAAAGCGGGGCAAAACCTTTGGCCGCGTATTTGCGCCGACCGTAACCCGGGAGGAATACTTTGCCAACACCATTTTCAGCCATCGCCACAAGCCGGAACCCGTAGGTCTGTTCCGGGCGCTGCTGAAGCGGGAGGAAGTCACCCAGGCGGATCTAGAGCAGCTATTGGCGCTTGTGCAGAAGGAAATACGGTAAGTGATTGGCGGAGCCGTTTATACGGCTCCGCCTTTTTGTTGGAAATCCACGCCGGTTTTCCGTGGGGGTCGGGGACAGGTTTTGCCGCCGGCCCCCATAGAATACCCGTATCACGCACAACTGCCCACCCCTCCCGCCCTCATTTCATAGAAAATTGCACAAAAATAATTGAATATTGCACCAAATTTGGCAAACCCGATTGACAACGCCCTGCGCGGGGTGTA
>CAKTKF010000258.1 GCA_934569215.1 uncultured Oscillospiraceae bacterium | reverse complement strand
GGCGCTGCACGCGGCCTCCCGGTCGTCGGTGGAGACGCTGGACAGGTTGTCAAAGGACAGCATGGAGGCGTCGTTGGTGACCACGACACAGGGAACGTCAATGCCCCCGAAATCCCGGATAAAGTTCTCGTTGTTGCCGCCCAGGAACAGAATGCCCAGGGGCTTCTTTTCCCGGCACAGCTGCGCGGCTCTGCGCACCTCGTTTGCATCCTCGTCCATATAATCCACCGCCAGCTGGTAGCGGGTATGGGCGATCAGCGTCTGGATGGACTCCACCATCTCCCCGAACAGCTCGTTGCCGATACCCTTGACCACTACCAGAATGGTGGTGGAATGAATCTGCTTGAGCTGCTTGGCGTTGACGTTCAGCTGAAAGCCGCTTTCGGCGGCGGCCTCCAGAATTGCCTGTCTCGCCTGCTCGCTGACGTTGGGATGATTGTTCAGCGCCCGGGAAACGGTGCCGACGGCATAGCCGGTCTTGGCGGCCAGGTCTTTGATGGTCATGGCGTTCGCCTCCTTTCTCTTTTCGGAATCCTTGAAATGCCCACCGGCTGTTTATACGGCCGGTGGGTATAAAATCAATTAGAAGAGATTATCCCTTCACGGCACCGGCAACGACTCCCTTGATGATATACTTCTGGCTGAACAGATAGACAATAACGATGGGGAGAACGGTCAGCATAATGCAGGCCATCATCGGCCCCATTTCCACCTTGCCGTAGCTGCCCTTAAAATACTGAATCAAAATGGGAACAGTGGTATACTTTTTCCGATCCAGCACCAGGTACGGGAGCAGGTAGTCGTTCCATACCCACATGGTTTCCAAAATGCCCACGGAAATCAGGGTAGGCTTCAGAACCGGCAGCACGATCTGGAAATAGGTCTGCAGCGGATTGCAGCCGTCGATCATGGCCGCTTCCTCAATTTCCAGAGGTATGGACTTCATAAAGCCGGTGAACATGAACACCGCCAAACCCGCGCCGAAGCCCAGATAGATCACCCAGATATTGTAGGGGGTATTCAGCTTCAGCTGGTCGGAGGTTGCCGCCAGAGTGAACATCAGCATCTGGAAGGGAACCACCATGGAAAACACGAACAGGAAATAGCACAGCTTGGTAAACGGGTTTTCCACGCGAGTGATATACCAAGCGCACATCGAGCAGAACAGCAAAATCGCTGCCACAGAGGTCACGGTAATCAGCAAGCTGGTAACGAACGCAGAGACAAAACCCTTGGAGCTGACGGCGTTGATATAGTTGGCCAGTCCTGCAAAGGACTTGGCAGCGGGCAGCTGGAATACGGTATTGGTGGAAATCGCGGTCTCGACCTTTAACGAATTGAGCAGGATCATGATCACGGGATAAATCCACGCAATACACAGCACTCCCAGGACTACTGTCAGAATGCTGTTAAACAGGGTATTTTTCTTTTCCATTACTGCTGCACCTCCTTGGAGCGGGTCAGTCGGAGCTGGATCATGGAAATTGCAATGACCATGATGCAGAATACCACGGCCTTCGCCTGTCCGATGCCCTTCCAGGCAGCGCCGGAGCGGGCGTAGAAGTTATTGTAGATATTCAGAGCCAGCATTTCGGTGGCGTGGTTGGGGTCGCCGCCGGTCAGAGCCAGGTTCTGGTCAAACAGCTTAAAGGAATTGGTCAGGGTCAGGAACATGCAGATGGTTATGGAGGGCATCACATTGGGGATCTTAACGCGGAACAGCGTCTGCGTGCCAGTAGCGCCGTCGATTTTGGCAGCCTCAATCAGCTCCCCGGGGATGGACTGCAATCCGGCAATGTAGATGATCATCATGTAACCGATCTGCTGCCAGCACATCAGGACAATCATGCCCCAGTAGCCTGCAGTGGTATTCAGCGCCAGCAAAGGCTTGCCGATCAGGCTCAGGAAGCAGTTGATAAGGATGTTCCAGATATAGCCCAGGACGATGCCGCCAATCAGGTTGGGCATAAAGTAGACCGTCCGGAACAGGTTGGTTCCCAGGATACCCTTGGTCAGCGCCAGCGCCACGGCAAAGGCCAGCACGTTGATCAGGATGGTAGATACTACAGTAAAGCTTGCGGTAAAGCCCAGGGATGACCAGAACTGGGAATCCTGAAACACGTTAATGTAGTTTCCGATACCGACCCAGGTGGCCTTATTGATGGTGGTAAACTTGCAGAACGACAGATACAGTCCCTCCAGGAATGGCACCACAAAGCCGATCATGAAGGCAAGCAATGTCGGCAGCACGAAAACCGGCCACCATTTTTTTGTTGCTTTGACCAAGTGAACTCCTCCTTAATTCTCTTAATGGCAAAAGGCAGACAGCGGTGACTCCGCGGGCTGCCTTTCATCATCAGGACTCCGAAAAGGAGAGGGTGGGCAGGAAGCCCACCCTCTTGTGATTTAGAATCAGCCCTGCAGCTTGTACTCGGCAGCCCAGTTGTCCACGAAAGCGGAGACAACGGCATCCCAGTTGGCATCGGTCTGATCGGCAGCGTAGGCGGTCAGCGCGGATCCCAGAACGTTCTTCCACTCCTCGGAAGGCATGGTGGGGAAGTTCCAGGACACAGGGGTCTTGCCCTCGGCGGTGTAAGCAACATCCTGCTTGACGAACAGGTTGGTGGACTCAACAGCAGTGTCAAAGGGGATAACAAAGCCCATGTCGTTGGCCATAGCCTCGGCACCGTCGGTGACGCACCAATTCATGAACGCCAGAGTAGCGGCGATGTCTTCCTCGGAAGCATCCTTGTTGACACACCAGTAGTTCTCAGTACCGGTGCACAGGCCCTGCTTGGCTTCGTCGCCCACACCGATGTAGATGGGGATCATAGCCAGTTCGTCATCGGAGTAGACAGCGGACAGGGAGCCGTATT
>CAKTKF010000257.1 GCA_934569215.1 uncultured Oscillospiraceae bacterium | reverse complement strand
GCTCTACCGGGCAGAAGCCATTCAAGCGGGAAGCAAGTATCATAAATAGGTCTCTTTTCAAGGCTCCACGCATAGGCGCGGAGCCTTTTCCGCGTCCAATGTGTTTGCTTTTCAGTTGAGTGTGTATATTTTATATGAAGTACCTTGACAGATGAGGTACTTTGTGTTATACTGCTTGCGTAAGGAGGGATGCCTGTGTCTATTGCCGGTGATTTGATACGGGGGCATACCGACGCCATCATTCTGGCGCGGCTGCTTCGCGGCGACAGCTACGGCTACGAAATCAACAAAGTCATTGCCACCCTCTCCAACAACCGCTTTGAGCTGAAGGAAGCGACCCTTTACACGGCGTTCAAGCGGCTGGAGGAGCTGGGCTACATCGCCTCATACTGGGGCGACAGCGGCGCGGGCGCACGGCGGCGCTATTACACCATCACCTCCGCCGGGCGGGAGGCCTGCCACCGTCTGCTGGGAGAATGGCAGGAAACAAAAGAAATTATGGATAAACTTCTGGAAGTGGAGGAGAAATTATGAGAGAGCAACTGATTCAGTACGTGCAGCTCCTGTTCGCGGGGGCCGCGGATTGCGACGATACCCGGCAGGAGATCCTGCAAAACACCTTAGACCGCTACGACGATCTGGTCGCCTCCGGAAAAACGCCGGAAGCCGCTTACCGCCTTGCCATCATGGGCATCGGCGACATCAATGAAATTCTGGGCAGAGCGCCCGGCACCGCTCCCCTGCCCGCCCCGGCGGCCAAGCCGGAAGAGCGGGACACCCCGGCAAAGAAACTTCTCCGCGCCGTCGCAGTGGGGCTGTACATCCTCTGCCCCATCCCCCTGTTCGTTCTGGGCGGCGCGTTCGGCATGGGAATTACGGGTCTGTGCGGGACGCTGACCCTCGTGGCCGTCGCCACGGTTCTCATTATTCTGGGTGCAAAGAAGGAAGCGGAAGAAGCGGACGTCACTGCGAATACCCCCCAGTCGGCGCTGGCCAAGAGCGTCAACGGCCTGATCTGGGCGATCGGCCTTGCGATCTATTTCATTGTCAGCTTCCTCACAGGCGCCTGGTACATCACCTGGGTGATCTTCCCCATTATCGCCGCCGTGCAGGGGCTGGTCAAAGCCATTCTTGACCTGAAGGAGGGTAAATAAGATGAAAAGCAATGCAATCGTTCGCATCGTCATCTGGAGCGTCGTGATTCTGGTGCTGCTGGCAGTTCTCATTGCCGGGCTGGGCAGCAACCTCTTCACCGTGTTCCACGAAAACACCGACGTTATACACCACGACTCTCTGGAGGTAAGCCAGTCCGTCCTCGTGATGTCAGAAACGAACATTTACGAAATGCCCAACGATCAGTCCAAGGTCAAAGGCACGCTGGCTGCAGGCGATGCGGTCGTCATTGGCCGCTCGGAAGTATTCAACGAGGAAAGCTGGGCTTACATCACCTCCCCTGACACCGGCTGGATTCCCGCCGAATGCGTTGCTCAGGACACGGTCAACCGCACTGGTTCGATGGGTTCCGCCAGCACGGAGACCATCCGGGACATCAAGATCGAATGGATCTCCGGTTCCGTCACCGTCGAGCCGGGTGACGTGCAGGAGATCACCTTCAGCGAGTCCGGCGCCGCCACCGATAAGTACAAGATGGTCTGGAAACAATCCGGCGACAAGCTGGTCATCCAGTACAGCAAGGACAGCAACACCCCCGGCTTCGGCATTCACATTGACAAAGGCAGCAAAGACCTGGACGTCACCGTTCCCCGGGGCTGGGTCTGTGATTCTCTGGAACTTGAGACCGCTTCCGCCGATCTGACCATCTGCGACATGATCATCCGGGAAATGGAGATCGACTCCGCCAGCGGCACCGCCAACTTTGAAAACTGCACGGTCAGCAGTCTGGACGTGGACACCGCTTCCGGAGACGTCACGTTCACCGGAAGTCTGAGCGAGCTGGACTTTGACGCCGCTTCCGCCAGTTTTACCGGCGTGCTGGAAAACGTTCCCGACAAGGTGAAGATGGACTCCATGTCCGGCGATCTGACCCTCACCCTGCCCGAGGACGCGGGCTTCACCGTCAGTCTGGACGCCATGAGCAGCGACTTTTCCTCCGACTTCCCCACTGTCAAGAAAAACAAAGACTATGTCTGCGGCGACGGACGCTGCAAGATCGACGTAAACGCCATGAGCGGCGACGTGGCCATCTTGAAGTCGGTCAAAACCGCCGCAACCGAGCCCTGCACCACCCCGGACTGCACCGATCCCGCTCACGACCACCATGCGGACGCCAGTCACCACGAGGAAGACCACAAATAACTTTTTTGCCGGGGAACGGTTGAACCGTTCCCCGGCATTTATCAACATCAGAACTCGCCTGCGTCGTACATGACCGCAGACAGGGCGCACAGCGGCGCCGTTTCGCACCGCAAAATCCGCTTTCCCAGCGTGCAGACCTGCAATCCGGCTTCCCTTGCCTGCCGGACTTCCTTTTCCTCCAGCCCGCCCTCCGGGCCGGTGAGCAGACTGACGGTCTGATATTCGCCGGTGAGCGCCATTTTCAGCGTCACGGCCTGCTCGTTTTCGTAGAACATCAGCGCCTTGTCAGCTTCGGACGCCCGGGTCAGCGCGGTGTGGAAGCTGTCCAGCACCAGCACTTGAGGAATTCTCCCCCGCCCGGACTGTTCCGCCGCGGAGGCCGCGATTTTCTGCCAGCGTTCCAGCTTCTTTTTCAGGCTTTTCTCGTCGGGTCTGGACACGCACCGGGCGGAAGGAAACGCCACGATCTCATAAGCTCCCAGCTCAGTGGCCTTCTGGATCACATGCTCCAGCTTGTCCGCCTTGGGAAACGCCATGTACACGCTGACCCGCACCGCCGCCTC
>CAKTKF010000256.1 GCA_934569215.1 uncultured Oscillospiraceae bacterium | reverse complement strand
CCACAGCCTTGGCATAATAAACGTCGGCGGGAATGTCCGCAAAGATGGAAGCCGCCTGCTCCTCGACAAACTCAGCGAAAACAGTGACCTTGCTGCCGGGCATTGTGAAGGTATATTTGCCGTCACCCTTGTCGGTGAGTTTCAGCTCATTGCCCTTGCTGTCCAGCACGGTGACGGAGCCGACCTCGTAGCCGCTGTCAGGCTTGACGGTGATGGTCACCCGGTCGCCCTTGGAGGCGTTCTTGGGACTGACGGTCACATCGCCGTTCTTGGTGCTGGGTGCGGACACGGCGTAGCTGCTGCCGGAACTGGAGGAAGATCCGCTGGAGTTGGACCGCCAGTTGACGGTCACGGTCACACTTTCAGCAGGCATCGTGAACTCGATTCCCCTCTGTTCACTCTCTTCGCCCTCTGCAGTCCAGGTCAGAGCATCCTCGCTGATCCCCTCCAGCGTCAGACTCCGCAGGGTATAGCCGTCCCGCTTGCCGATCTGGAGACCGACCGTATCCCCGGCGGCGTACTTTGCGGTGAAGGTCTCGCCGGGGGTGATCCCCATGACTACGCCGTAAAGACCATAGGCGGTGACGGTATATGCTTCTGCCCATTTGGCGTAAAAGGTCTTGTTGCCCGTGTCGGTGGCAGTGATGGCCGTCACCGGAGAATCGGAAAAGTCGGCATCCTCGTACCAGCCCTTGAAGAGATAGCCCTCCCGGGTGATGTCGGCAGCCGTGGGCAGCTCTACGCCCGTGCCTCTGGTATAGCCGGTCACGTTTTTCCCGTCGGCGATCGTACCTTCGTTGGGGTCCAGCGTTACCGTGTATTCCGCTTCCTTTACGGTGACGGTGCAGCTGGCGGAGGGCTTCTCGCCGCCTTCGGCCGCGACCGCAGCCGTAGCCGTGATCGTCGCCTCGCCAGCGCCCACGGCGTGAACAGTGCCATCCTCCTCTACCGTGGCTACGGTTTCGTTGTCGGAGGCCCACGTCACACTCTGGGAGGCCTCGGACGGTTCGACTGTGGCGGTGAGCGTCCCGCTGTTGCCGTTGACCAGCGCAAGGGTGGTCTCACTCAGCGTCACGCCGGTGGCGGGAATGTCCTCATAGTTGGCGGTGAAATAGAGGTTGCGATCACCGCCGACAGGCTTGATGTTCGCCGGGTCCGGTATTATGACTTTGGCGTTAGCATCACGGGCTGTGGTATTGTCTGCAAATTCTATTTCCACTTGCTGGCCAGCTTTGTCCACGCATTCCCACGTCCAGTGTGTAAACCGCTTTCCTGCCTCCGGTGCCTTTGCGGAGATAGTGATCACATCGCCCTTCATAAATTTTCTATCATAAGTTGCTACGGTCTCATTGAGGTACTTCGGCGTACCGGAGCTATTTCTAAACAACACCCAGACGTATGTACCTGTACGGTAGATACTAATGCGTCTGCCATCTATTGTTCCTGTATGAGAGGCACAAGGCGTTGTATTATGCCTATTCAGGTAATTAGCGCCTGTATTCCACTTGACCGTCATTTCCTTCACACGACGCAGATAGGTATATACATTCCCGTTTCCCAGCCGGATCGCGGAGCCGCCGGTGCTGCTGGCATCGATCATGATCTCACCGGTGGTGTCGATGGTCAGGTTTCCCATAATGGGCACCAGACAAAAGCTGTTCTGCGTTTGCTCGACCCCACTCCGCAGGGTCACGTTTGTGTTGTCCTGAATGGTAACGGAGCAGTTGCCCACACCGCCGCCTTTCAGCGCACAGACGTCTTTTTCGGTCGTCTCCGACACAACATTGGCGCTGCCGCCGATGATGAAATTGACCCTTTTGACAATGTCAATGCCGTTGACCTCCAAGCGCGCACCCGAATCGCTCGTAATGGTAAAATCCATGTAGTCAGTTGGATTGTCAAGAGAAGAAGTATCCTCGGAGGTTACTGTCAGGCCGTATGCGGAGCCGCCGGCCGTGATCGTATTATTGCCCACCAGCTTCAGGGTGAAGTTCTGGTTTTTGTTCCCCTCTACCTCGATCCTGTCGCCGTTGTAGCCGTTCAGCGTCAGGGTCGTGCTGGCAGCGTCATAGCTCCACCCGCTGCCGGACTGCGTAGTACTGATATTCTGATGTTCATTACCGCCGATGGCGGTGATGCGGGGCGTAGTATTCGCTGCCAACGCCGCTGCGGGCAGCAGGGTCAAGCACAGCAGCAGGGCCAAAAAGACACTGATGCTCCGCCGCCAAATGACTTGTTTTTTCTTCATACAGACGATTCCTCCTGTTCTTTTCTGTGTCAGCACTCCTGTTCCGCCATGGACAAGATCTCATCGTGACTCAGCTCCACATCGCCGAAGCGGACAAAGATGCCGTTGGTCACCGCGCTGTTCCACACCTGTGAATCCGCAAGCGGACGAAACCGGATCTTGTCCAGATACGGCTTCATGTCCAGCAAAAGCCGGCTGCCGGACACAAAATCCACCTGCAAAACATGGTCGGGCAGCGGTGTGACGGCTGTGAGATACCTTCGGTTCAAGTGCGTGCCCTCCTTTCCGCGAAAACAAAAATCCACCGTACAAATATTGTACGGTGGATGCGATGGGATAACCATTAACCAAAGGTTAGGTCTTTTGCCCGAATAGTCCGGCAAGCCGCTTCCGCTTGGTTCGGGTGTCGCCCTCGATATGAAGCTTGGAATAGATCTGATTCACATACTGCTTGACGCTGCCCTCGGAGAGGTAGAGCTTTTCCGCGATCTCGCGGTTGGAAAGCCGCTGCGCTATCAGCTCCACGATCTCAAATTCCCGCGGCGTCAGCGCGTCAAAGGCCGCCGGACGAGCGCTTGCCGCGTTTCGCGCCCCTGCCCCTTCGCCAAGCTCGGTGATCTTTGCAATCAGGTCAGTTTTGAGTTCCTG
>CAKTKF010000255.1 GCA_934569215.1 uncultured Oscillospiraceae bacterium | reverse complement strand
ATCTGCGGTCTGTACGACGCGCTGAAGGCCTGCGACAAGGAAAACGTCCTCTACGGCTTCAAGGGCGGCCCCAGCGGTCTGCTGGAGGATAACTACGTAGTCTTCGACGACGAATACATCAACCAGTACCGCAACACCGGCGGATTTGACATCATCGGCTCCGGCAGAACCAAGCTGGAAACCGAGGAGCAGTTCGCCGTTGCCGAAGGCGTCTGCAAGAAGCACGGTATCACCGCCATCGTCATCATCGGCGGCGACGACTCCAACACCAACGCCGCGGTTCTCGCCGAGTACTTTGCCGCCCACAACAGCGGCATTCAGGTGATCGGCTGCCCCAAGACCATCGACGGCGACCTGAAGAACGAGGACATCGAGTGCTCCTTCGGCTTCGACACCGCCACCAAGACCTACAGCGAGATCATCGGCAATATTGAGCGTGACGCCAACTCCGCCAAGAAGTATTGGCACTTTGTCAAGGTCATGGGTCGTTCCGCCTCCCACGTGGCGCTGGAATGCGCCCTGGAGACCCAGCCCAACATCTGCCTGATCGGCGAGGAAGTGGCCGAGAAGAAGATGTCCCTTGCCCAGATCGCGGACTACATTGCCGACTCCGTGGCCACCCGAGCGGCGAAGGGCTGGAACTTCGGCGTTGCCATCATCCCCGAGGGCATCGTGGAGTTCGTCCCCGAATTCTCCGTGCTGATCGCGGAGATCAACGAGCTGCTGGCCGGAGAGAAGACCGCCCAGTTTAACGCCCTGCCCACCTGGGAGGAGAAGTACGCCTTCATCAAGAATGGTCTGACCAAGCAGTCCATGGATGTGTTCGCCATCCTGCCCCAGAGCATCCAGCAGCAGCTGTTTTTGGAGCGCGACCCCCACGGCAACGTGCAGGTTTCCCTCATCGAGTCCGAGAAGCTGTTCTCCGCTCTGGTCAGAGACAATCTGGCTGCCCGGAAGGCCGCCGGAACTTACAACGGCAAGTTCTCCACCCAGCATCACTTCCTGGGCTACGAAGGCCGCTGCGCATTCCCCTCCAACTTTGACGCCGACTACTGCTACTCTCTGGGCTACAACGCCTTCATGCTGATTCAGTACGGCTACACCGGGTATCTGTCCAAGGTTTCCAACCTGTCCAAGCCCGCCGAGGAGTGGGTGGCAGGCGGTATGCCCATCACCAAGATGATGAACATGGAGAGAAGAAACGGCAAGGACAAGCCCGTTATCCGCAAGGCGCTGGTGGAGCTGGACGGCAAGCCCTTCCGGTTCTTCGCCGAGCACAGAGCCGAATGGGCTGTGGAAACCTGCTACACCTATCCCGGTGCCATCCAGTACTTTGGCCCCCGCGAGGTCTGTGATCTGACCACCAGAACCCTGGCTCTGGAAAAGGCGTAATCAACTGCAAAACGAAAATGTCTCCGGCTGCGTGCCGGAGACATTTTTTAATGTATTGCAAATGTAACGGTTTGGCCGTAGCCTTCAAAATAGAGGGGCTGGGTGTTGCCGACATCCTGTAGGAACAGGATATCTCCCGAAATGGTGCCGCCCTTCGTCAAGGTCTGGTTCCAGATGGGATTTTCGAGGAAAGTGGTCATATCCTGGGCGTTGGTGAATGCGTTGGGGGGAAGGTGAAACGCGACTCTGGCCGACGCCAGCGAGGCGGGATAGTTTTCGACAAAATCCAGCGTATCCGGTTCACCGTCGTCGTAGGTCACCGTCACCGAAATGAGGGCGTACTCCGAGCCGTCCTCCGGGGCGGAAACTTCGCACCCCTGAGTCAATAGCTGCTGGTAGGCGGCGTCGCCCTCCAACACGTTTTCCACGCGGATGGTGAGCTGGACGGGGACAGACCCGCCGTCGAATCCGCTGATCGTCTCGGAAATGGGACTGAAAGCGGCGGCCTGCGTCTGAGGGATGGCCTCAGTGGCGGCGGTCGTCGCGGTGGGCTTCTCCTTGGTGCATCCGCTGAGCATAAGCATAAGGAGAAACAGGGATAAAAACAGGCGCTTCATGGTAAATTACCCTTTCATTGGTGGAGTTGCAGTCCCCCCGGCTATGCCGGAGGGACTGACGTTCTTTTATTCGGCCAGAGAGTAGCGGCTGACCTTCCATGCGTCGTTTTCTCTGACAACGACGATGGTCAGATAGGCAATTTCGCTGTCAACGTTCTTGCGGTAGGGGTAGGCAAATTCATAGGTGCCGTTGGCGTCTGCCTCTTTCCACATGTCCACCGTGACCTCATGCCAGCACACGATCACATCGTTTGTATTGCCGGAATAGGCTTCCACTCCGCCTGTGTAGTCTTTGGAGAGCAGCCGGGGCAGCGTATCCATATCTCCGTAAAAATAGGCATACGCAAACTCCGTAACGAAGGCGCTGAGCGCTTCTGTGCCCTGCTGTTCCTCCGACTGGAGGATCAGACTGAGGAACATACTGGCGGGAATCACGGTTTCACCGTTCACCGTCACATCCTTGCAGTCGTGGAAGCTCATGTCGCTGCCGCCCAGATCCCGCAGGGTGTTGTTTTCCATTGCAATGCCCTCGGAGCTCCAGAACTGGACGCCGCCCTGGCTGCACTCGTAGATGTCGCAGTTGGCGACCCGTATATCGGTGCAGTATTCCGCGTCTACGCCCAGAATGCCGCAGCCGTAGAGACCGCATTTGTCCACGGTGATGTGGTCGCTGTCCTGGAACCGCAGAACGCCGCCGGAGCAGTAACCGGGCTCCCTTGTGTGACCGGCGGTGAAGCCGGAGAGGGTGATGTAGCTGCACGACTGGAAGGTCAGGACGTTGGCGTAGCGGGGGATGGCGGCGATGGTGTGTCCCGTTACGCTGCCGTCATTGCTGCGGATGGTCAGATTGTCCACCCCGTCGATGACCAGCTGGGGGCCGTCAAATTCGTCCAGCCAGTAGTAATAATCGCCCTTGGA
>CAKTKF010000254.1 GCA_934569215.1 uncultured Oscillospiraceae bacterium | reverse complement strand
GCGTCGATGATAAACGGCACCCGCCATTTCCGGCACATCTCCGCCAGCTGCTCCACGGGCAGAATATAGCCGAACACATTGGAAACGTGGGTAAATACTGCCGCGTCCGCTCCCTGCTTCAATTCCCGTCCGAAGCGGGAAAGGGTGTCCTCCCAGTCAAACAGCCGCCGCCCTGCCACCCGGATATCCGCCCCCAGCGCGTGAAGAGGGCGGGTCACGGCGTTGTGCTCGAACCCGGACACGATCACCCGTCCCCCGGGCTTCACGATGGAGCGGATGGCAATGTTCAGCCCATGGGTGCAGCTGGTGGTCAGCGCGACCTGCTCCGGCCGGCAGTGAAACAGCTCTGCGGCGGCTTCCCGGCAGGCGTATACCGTCTCCGAGGCTTCCATTGCCGCTGGATACCCGCCCCGCCCCGGGTTCGCGCAGGTGTACATCGCCCGCTCCACTGCCCGATATACCCCTGGCGGCTTGCGGAAGGAGGTGGCGCCGTTGTCCAGATAGATCATACCGTCAGCTCCTCCAGATTTCCGTCCGGGCGCTGGGCATAAATTTTGCGCAGGGGAACGCCGTTCTCCCGCAGAAGCTCCACCACCGGGATGATGTCTTCCGTTTTGATCCGCAGACTGTAGCCGCAGCCCTGCTGCTCCATCCATTTGGGCGTCCGCTGGAGGACGCAGCGGTGGTTGTTCCGGTTCAGCAGCCGCTCGCCCCGCTGGGCGAAGGTCACCGAGCGGAACGTGATGATAAAGATTCTCATAACGCAAAACCTCCCGGCACAATCTATGCCCGGGAGGTCGAAACCGTGCGTATTCCGGCAGTGCAAACGGGGCAGCTTTGCTGTCCCAAAAGGCCGCTGGCCTTTTGGGACAAGGGGATTGCAGTCTGCTGCGCGCACTCCTTGGCCGCCTGCGGCGGCCAACTCGCACAGCTCCGCGCTAAGAGCCGCCTTCGGCGGTTGCGCTTTGCACAGCGCTGCGGCGCTAGACTTCGCAGCCTGAGAGGTATTTTGCGTCAGGTACACGCCCTGACGCAAAATAATTTAGACTTTATTTGCCGCCTGCGGGCGGCAAACTCTGCGAGGCTTTTTGATAAAACAGGGCAGCCGCTTATGTGGCTGCCCCGTAAAATCATGGATTGTTTTCGTTTTCCAGCGTGATGGTCGTAACGTAGTCCGGATTGGGGACGTAAAGGCGGTAGCTGGTTCCCGACAACTCCATATAGTAATAGCTCCAGCCGGATTTGAATTTCAGCCCCACCGTGATGGAGGGCTGATCCTGGGCGGCGGCGGGCAGATTGTTCAGCACCAGACACTCCCCTTCCTCCGTGGTGTAGTCTCCCCGATCCGCAGGTTCATCCGCGCCGTTCAGAAGAATGTGGTCGCCGACGTAGGGTTTCATCGGAATGGCTACGCAGCAGGAACCCGTTTCCCCCAGGATTTCCCAGAATTTTTCATATTCCGTATCGGTGAGAAGCGCACGCAGTTCGTCATCCATGTAGATCTGGGAGTTTCCGCGCAGGTCGTATTTCTTTGCGTACTCGCTTCTTCCCGCCAGACGCAGGTCATACTCCTCCTGCGTCCAGGCACCCGCTTCCAGATACTGGTCGACAGTGTCGTCCGTCAGGCCGTACATCTCGCACCAAAACTGATTGTCGGGTCTTTGCAGGATCTCCTGCTTCAGCGTATCCTCCGGCGTAAACCCTACCACCGTTTCCCCAGGCATGACCCCGGAGAGGTCGTAGCCCAGCGCAACGGATTTCCCGTCATAGTAGCTCTGAAACAGCGTGAACTTGGTGTAGTCCGCTTCGGCAAATTCGACGGTTTCCGGCGTCTGGGGCTGGGTCACGCTCTGCGCCGCTTCCAGAACCGGCGCATCCTGCGGCGTTGCCTTGGGCTGTGCAGCGGCAAAAATATTGGGTATCCACCCCGCCGCCGCGGCGGTCACCGTGAGCAGACTGACGCAGATGGCCGCAGCCAGAATGTAGAGAATGGTTTTCTTCCCGGAAAAATGCTTTTGTTTCATATCGGTTGCCTCCTGTGCGGCGGCGTCCGCTATGTCCAGATACCTGTCATCCACGTACTCCAATGCTCTGAAAAGGTTCTTCCCGTTCATACGCTGATTCCCTCCTTTTCCAGCTGTCTGCGCAGCTTTTGCCGCAGGCAGCTCAAGCGGTACTTCACGTTCCGTTCCGTCAGGCCAAGCTTATCCGCAATTTCCGCAATGGTCAGACTGTAATAATAGCGGCTCAGGAACACGGCGCAGTCCATCTTATCCAGCTGGGACAGGAACCGGTTCACGCTTCCCGCAGCCAGCTTTGCATCCACGGCGGCTTCCACGTCGGAGTGTGGATCCGGCAGACAGGCGTCCAGCTCCGACAGCAGAGTGATCATATGCACATCTCTGCGTTTTGCAGTGATATAGTCCAGCCGGTCAAAGGCCAGATTCCGGGCGATCCGGGACAGGAAATGCTTCAGCACTCTGGGAACTTCCGGCGGGATGGCATTCCAGGCGGCCAGATACGTATCCGCCGCGATTTCCTCCGTATCCTCCCGGCAGCGCAGGATGTTGTAGGCAATCTGATTGATGTATCCGCCGTATTTCTTCGCCGTCTCGCCGATGGCCGCTTCCTGTCGGGACAGGTAAAGCGCGATGATTTGGGTATCTTCCATCAGGACACCTCCTTGTGATGTGTAAGGCCTTACACCGCTATAGTAGGAAATCAGCGGCCAACGGACAAAATTTTTTGAACCAAGCCAAAAGACGTAAAAAAGGCGTGACCCGAAGGTCACGCCTTTTCAAGTTCATTGTCTAACGGGAAATTACTCGTCGATCTCGGTAACGACGCCGGAACCAACGGTACGGCCGCCTTCACGGATAGCGAAACGCAGGCCCTTCTCGATAGCGATGGGGGTGATCAGCTCAACGC
>CAKTKF010000253.1 GCA_934569215.1 uncultured Oscillospiraceae bacterium | reverse complement strand
CAAGGCCAGCGTGCTGTGATAGCGCATGGTAAGACCGCTGGCGGTCAGAACGTTTTGTTCCAATGTGATTCCTCCTTATTCGTTTCCAGACCCAGCAAAAGCTGTGCCGCCTGGGTCGGCGTTACGCCGAAGGTCATAAATTTTTCGGCACATTCCCGGGCGAGTTCCTCCAGGGTCTGCTCCCGCATGGCGACGAGAACGGCTTCGTCCTGGGTGACGCTGCGGCCGCTGGTGCCGCCGCTGACGAGAAGACCCTCCCGTTCCAGCTCCGTCAGGGCGCGCTGCATGGTGTTGGGGTTTACCTGCGCCTGGGCGGCCAAGTCCCGGACGGAGGGAACCTTTCCTCCCGGGGGCAGCTCGCCTTTCAGAATTGCACCGCGGATCGCTGCCATGATCTGCTGATACACCGGACGATCACCGGTAAATTTCCAGTTCATAGACACCTCCTGATTTGTACTATTGTATTAGTGCATTAATACAATAACACAGAAGCGGGGAATTGTCAACCCCATTTTTCGGAAAATATAAAAATCGGCTCCCCGGCGGAAGCCGGGAAGCCAATAGAGGATTATTCCGCTGCCTTGGCCAGCCTTCGGTATACGACAAAGAAAGCGGCCAGCTGGGCAAGAAAGGTAATGACCCAGGAGACGGTGTAGGAGAAGAACAGGCATTGGGGCGTGTGGAACTCGGGAACCTGGAAAATGGTATAAATCCAGACGATACGCATTCCGCACACGCCAAGAATGGAGATCAGCATGGGAACGAAGGACGCGCCGATGCCCCGCAACGCGCCGGTGGTCACGTCCATCAGGCCGCATATGAAATAGGGCAGGCAGATATAGGCCATTCGGATCAGGCCGTAGGAGATGGCCTCGGGGGAGTCGGTGATGTAAATGGAGAGTAGCGTGGGGCCGAAGGCATAGACCAGCGACCCGAGAACCAGTCCCACCACCGTAACGCACCCCAAGCAAATCCACAGAGTTTGACGCACCCGGCGATATTGCCGCGCGCCGGCATTTTGTCCGGCAAAATTCACCGCAGTCTGCTGAAACGCATTGAGGCAGACGTAAACGAAGCCCTCGATGTTGCCGGAAGCGGCGTTGCCGGACATGAACACGTCGCCAAAGGAGTTCACCGACGACTGAATCAGCACGTTGGAGATAGAGAACAGGGCGCTCTGGATGCCCGCTGGCAGACCGATGCGGAGGATTTTCTCCAACTGGGGCTTGTAAAAGTGCATTTTGCTGAGATACAGCTTGCAGGCGTCCGTCCTGCGCATCAGGGCGATGACCACCAACACGGCGGAAACCGCCTGGGAAATAATGGTCGCCAGCGCCACACCGGCCACATTCATATCGAACTGAATGACGAAAACCAGATTCAAAATCACATTCAGAATACCCGCAAACAGCAGGAAGATCAGCGGGCTTTTGGTGTCACCGGCGGCGCGGAGAATGGCAGCGCAGAAATTGTACACCATGTTGAAGGTAACGCCGCCGAAAATGATCCGCATGTAGACGGAGGAGAGAGGCAGCACGGTGTCGGGCGTCCCCATCATGGCGAGAAAGGTTTCGGAGTAGGCAACGCCGATCACCGTCAATACCACGCCGCTCAGAATGGCGGTGGGCAGGGTGGTATGTACCGTGCAGTGAACGACCTGATCCTCCCGGCTGCCAAGACCGTGGGCAACGGCCACGCCCGCGCCTACGGACAGGCCGATGAAGAAATTGACCAGCAGGCTGGTGATCGCGCCGGTAGCGCCCACCGCGGCGACGGACACGCTGCCGCAGAACTGTCCCACCACCACGAGATCAGCGGCATTGAACAGCAGCTGCAAAAGGCTGGTCAGAATAATGGGAACGGTATATTGGATGATGTTCAGAAACAGCGGCCCTTCCAGCATGTTCCTGTTCGGCTTATTCAAGCAAAGCACCTACTTTCTGTTTGCAGGAATATTATAGCGATTTTTGGGGAAAACGCAAGATGAAAATATGAAATTTGCTGGAAAATCCAGGTTATTGCAGATGCTCGCAGGATTCCTGATTGAAGGCGAGGGGGTCAAAGGTGATGATGGTGTGGTAGATCTTGCCCTCCCGGGTGCGCAGCGCTTCCTCAAGCCTGGACTGGATGTCCTGTTTCGTGAGCTTGATATCCTGGGGAACGGCGATGTCAAAAATGAGGTTGGTGTGTCCGCCGCCGGGAACCATGCGGAAGTCGTGGGTTTTCAGCCGGGAGTCCATTTTGCCGAGAAGTTCGTCCACAAGAATGTGAAGCCGGGTCAGCTCCGGGTCGTCCGTCACCACGGGGTCGTAGTGGATGACCAGATGGATGTTGTGGCTTTTCAGGCACTCCCGCTCCATGTCGTCGATCAGCTCGTGGCAGCGCATGGGGTCTTCCTTGGAGTCCATTTCCACATGGATGGTGGCAAAGCGCTGGCCGGGGCCGTAGTCGTGAACCATCAGGTCGTGATACCCCAAAACCTTGGGCTGGGCGCTGATATAGTCCACAATGCGGGACTGAAGTTCGGGGGACGCGGCTTCCCCCAGAAGGGGGCTGATGGTCTCCTTTGCCAGCTTCGCGCCGCTGTAGAGAATGAACAGCGACACCGCCAGACCCGCAAAGCCGTCGATGGACGCCCCGGAAACGGCCTCGATGACGGCGGCCAGCAGAACGGCAGCGGTGGTGACAATGTCGTTGCGGCTGTCCTCGGAGGTGGCAAACAAAGTGGTGGAGTTGATTTTTTTGCCAAGCGCCCGGTTGAACAGGCACAGCCACAGCTTAACGGCGATGGACAGCACCAGCACCGCCGCCAGCGGGACGGAAAACGCCACCGGCACCGGGGATAGGATTTTTTCCACAGAGGTTTTTGCCAGCTCAAAGCCGATAATGACGATCATGGCGGAGACCACCAGACCGGACAGGTATTCAAACCGGGC
>CAKTKF010000252.1 GCA_934569215.1 uncultured Oscillospiraceae bacterium | reverse complement strand
AGACTGCCCGCCCGTCCCAGATAGTGGCCGGAGATCTGCGCCAGGGCGATGCCGCCGTTTTCGGAGGTCTCAAACAGACCTCTGGACTGGGTGCCCATGAGAATGGTGGTGACGTAAATCACGATCATGGGGATGCTGGTGAGCAGGCCGGAGGACAGAACGTCCTTTGCCACGTCGGAATCGTCGGTGACGCCCATGGAGCGGATGATGTCGATGACCACGATACCGAAGGCCAGACCGGCAATGGCGTCCATGGTGCCGTAGCCTTCAATGAAGCCCAGGGACAGCGCTCCGGTCTGATAACCGGCGGCAGGCTCCACGGCGGAAACCGAGGCGGAGGGGTTAATCAGCGCCGTCACCACCAGAATGGCCAGGAAAACCAGGAAAATGGGGGTGATGACCTTGCCGATCCAGACGGTGATTTCGCCGGGGTGCAGGGACAAAATCAGCACGATGGCGAAGAAGATCACGGAGAAAATCAGCAGGGCAATGGACTCGGATGCGCCCGCACCCAGCATGGGGGCGACGCCTACGGTGAAAGAGGTGGTCGCGCATCTGGGGATGGCGAAGCCGGGGCCGATGGTCAGGTAGAGCAGGCAGGAGAAGACGTAGCCATAGCCCTTGCCGACCTTGTTGGACAGCTGCTGCAAGCCGTCGGAGTGGGTGTTGCCGATGGCGGCCACGCCCATGATCGGGATACCGACCGCCGTGATGATAAAGCCGATCATGGCGGGTATGACGTTCCGTCCGGCCAGCTGACCGAGATGAACGGGGAAAATCAGATTGCCGGCGCCGAAGAACATGCCGAACAGCGTTCCGGCCACCAGAATCTTCTGCTTGAAAGTAAGGTGTTTTTTCATTTTTTCTGCCTCCTTCTGTTTGCCACAATTCTAACATTCCTCTTGCATTCTGAGAAGTCCATGTTTATAATAGGTGTATTAGAAAATGTAATAGATATGAAATGGAGTGCGGTCTATGGACAGCAAAAAACTGGAAATTCTCATGACGGCGATTGACCTTGGCAGCTTTACCAAAGCGTCGGAGGTGGTGGGCTACACCCAGTCGGGGCTGACCCACATGATGGACGCCCTGGAGCGGGAGGTGGGCTTTTCCCTGTTGCAGCGCGACCACAACGGCATCCAGCTCAGCCCCCAGGGGCGGCAGCTCATGCCTGCCATCCGGGAATTTTTGCAGGCCAATGCCAACCTGGAAAACCAGATCAACGCCATTTCCGAGCAGAAAAAGGAGGTCATCCGCATTGCGGCCTACGCCAGCATCGCCATGCACTGGATGCCGGAGCTGCTTTACCGCTACAAGCGCGTCTGCCCGGAGGTCAGCGTTGACCTTCGGATGGTAGATAACGCCCTGGAACCCTATGAGCTGCTGGAAAGCGGCCAGACCGACGTGATCTTCGCCAGCCGGCAGAACTACAGCTTCTGCGACTGGACGCCCCTGTACAACGAAAAAATGTATGCGATCCTCCCCAAGGACTACCCCCTCAACGGCCGCACAACCTTCCCGTTGGAGGAATTTTCCGGGCAGGACTTCCTGATGCCCTACGGCAGATTTGACATCGACGTCAACGCGGCTATGGACTCCGTGGGCGTGAAGCTCAACGCCAGCGTTTCCCGGGTGGATGATGAGACGGTTATCCGGATGGTGGGACACGGGCTGGGCGTTACCATGATGACGGAGCTGATGATCCGGGGGAGGACGGACGATGTGCTGTGTGTCCCCGTGGAGCCGCCGAGAATGCGGGAGCTGGGCATGGGTACCAGCCGCAGGATGAAGATAACCGACAGTATGCAGAGCCTGAAGGACTGTATGCTCCGGTACATCCATGATAGATTATGATGGGGCATGGCCGGTTTCCCTTCGGGGAAACCGGCCGCCATAATCCCACATTCTGACAGGATTCCGCCGACGTTTTCCGGCAGGATTTGTCATACTTGGACAAAATGAAAAAATCCTTAAAAATCACTTGACAAATTCTTTAAGGTGGGCTATTATACAGAAGGTTAGCGAGAGCTAACCAATATTAACGCCAATTAGTTAGCGATAGCTAATTTATAGGCTCAGAAAAAGAGGGTGTTCTCCATGCCGCTTACGGTTGCGGATACCGGCGAGGACTACGTCATCAAACGAATCGGCGGAAAGCCGGAAGTCAAACAGCATCTGGAGAATCTGGGCTTCGTCGTCGGCGGAGTGGTGTCGGTCATCAATACGATGAGCGGCAACGTCATCGTCAAGGTGAAGGAATCCCGGGTGGCCATTAGTCAGGAAATGGCGCAGAAAATTATGATTTAACGAGGAAAAAAGGAGGAATCGGTATGAAAACACTGAAGCAGGCAAAGGTCGGTGAGACCGTTACTGTGGTGAAGCTCCACGGCGAGGGCGCTGTCAAGCGCAGGATTATGGACATGGGCATTACCAAGGGCGTCACCGTTTACGTGCGGAAGGTTGCTCCGTTGGGCGATCCGGTGGAAGTCAACGTCCGCGGCTACGAGCTGTCGATCCGTAAGGCCGACGCCGAAATGATCGAGATCCAGTAAATCATAGGGACGCAAGCCCCAACTTTGATAAAACGTTAGCGGGAGCTAACAGAAGGAGAGTATCATGGATATCAGAATTGCCCTTGCGGGCAACCCTAACAGTGGCAAAACGACACTGTTCAATGCCCTCACCGGTTCCAACCAGTTCGTGGGCAACTGGCCCGGCGTCACCGTGGAGAAGAAGGAAGGCAAGCTGAAGAAGCATTCCGACGTCACCGTCACCGACCTGCCCGGCATTTATTCCCTGTCTCCGTACACCATGGAGGAAGTGGTCGCCCGGAATTACCTGATCGAGGAGCGGCCCGACGCCATCCTGAATATCATCGACGGCACCAACCTGGAGCGGAACCTGTACTTAACCACCCAGCTGACCGAGCTGGGCATCCCCGTGGTC
>CAKTKF010000251.1 GCA_934569215.1 uncultured Oscillospiraceae bacterium | reverse complement strand
GGCGTCCGGGAGCTGGCGGACGCCATTGCGGACAAGTGCGGCGGCACGGCGGCGGTATTCAGCGGCGGCGAGGGCGGATACGCCTACTGCCTGATTGCCCGCCAGGGCGACCTGCGGCAATTGAACCGGGACATGACCGCCGCGCTCAATGGCCGAGGGGGCGGAAAACCCCTCTGCCAGCAGGGGCGGGTGCAGGCGGCGAAGGGGAAAATCGAGGCCTTTTTCGCCGACCGGAAGTGAAATTAGCAGTTCGATGCGGAAAAAGAGCGTACGAAGCCGCTTTTTGTTCATAAATTCGACTTTTATTCTCTTGGCGCTTATGGTATAATACCCGAAATGACCCGCACTGCCAAGATGGCTTGACAGCCGCAAAAGGAGAAACATATGGGAGTATTTGACAAAATTTTCGGCACCCGTTCCCAGCGGGAGATCAAGAAAATCCAGCCCACTGTGGATAAGATCCTGGCGCTGGAGGACGAATACAAGGCGCTTTCCGAGGAAGCTCTGAAGGCCAAAACCGCCGAATTCAAAAACCGGCTGGAGCAGGGGGAGTCTCTGGACGACCTCCTGCCGGAGGCCTTTGCCGCCGTCCGGGAGGCGGCCGACCGGGTGCTGGGAATGCGCCCCTACCCCGTTCAGCTCATCGGTGGCATCGTGCTCCATCAGGGGCGCATCGCCGAAATGAAGACCGGTGAAGGTAAGACGTTGGTCGCCATTCTGCCCTGCTACTTAAACGCGCTGACCGGCAAGGGCGTTCACGTGGTCACCGTCAACGAGTACCTGGCCAAGCGCGACTCGGAGTGGATGGGCAAGGTCTACCGCTACATGGGGCTTTCCGTCGGTCTGGTGATTCCCGGCATGACCCCGGCGGAGCGCCGGGTGGCCTACGCCGCCGACATCACCTACTGCACCAACAACGAGCTGGGCTTTGACTACCTCCGGGACAACATGGCGATCTACAAGTCCGAGCTGGTGCAGCGGGGTCACGCCTTCGCCATCGTGGACGAGGTGGACTCCATCCTCATCGATGAAGCCCGTACCCCCCTGATCATCTCCGGCAAGGGGGAGGATTCCTCCAAGCTCTACGAAATGGCCGACCACTTCGTGTCCACCCTGCGCAAGCAGGTCTTCGCCAAGACCGACGAGAAGGAGATCCACGACGACTACGACTGCGACTACATCGTGGACGAAAAGCAGCGCACCGTGTCCCTCACCGCCAGCGGCATTGCCAAGGCGGAGAAGTTCTTCGGTGTGGAGAACCTGGCCGATGCGGAGAACGCCACCCTCTCCCACCACATCAACCAGGCCATGAAGGCCCGCGGCCTTATGAAGCGGGACATCGACTACGTCATCAAGGACGGCCAGATCATCATCGTGGACGAGTTCACCGGCCGTCTCATGTACGGCCGCCGGTACAATGAGGGTCTGCATCAGGCCATCGAGGCCAAGGAGGGCGTGACCGTCGCCGGGGAGAGCAAGACCCTTGCCACCATCACCTTCCAGAATTTCTTCCGGCTGTATGGCAAGCTCTCCGGCATGACCGGCACCGCCCTGACGGAGGAAGAGGAATTTGGCGCCATCTACAATCTGGACGTGGTGGAAATTCCCACCAACCGCCCCGTCGTCCGGATCGACCACCCGGACGTGGTGTACAAGACCGAAGCGGGCAAGTTCCGCGCCATCATCCGGCAGGTGAAAGAATGCCACGAAAAGGGTCAGCCCGTGCTGGTGGGTACCATTTCCATTGAAAAGAGCGAAATCCTGAGTAAGCTTCTGAAGCGGGAGGGCATCCCCCACAGCGTCCTGAACGCCAAGCACCATGAGCAGGAAGCCCAGATCGTAGCCCAGGCGGGCAAGCTGGGCGCCGTGACCATCGCCACCAACATGGCAGGCCGCGGTACCGACATCATGCTGGGCGGCAACGCCGATTTCCTGGCAAAAGCGGAGCTTGCCAAGATGGACTTCCCGGAGGAACTGTTGCAGGAGGCCGATTCCTACGCCGAGACCGACGACCCGGAAATCCTGAAGGTGCGCCATACCTACGAGGAGTTGCTGAAAAAGCACAAGGCCGACATTGCGAAGGAAGCGGAGCAGGTTCGCGCCGCCGGCGGATTGTTCATCGTCGGCACCGAACGCCACGAGTCCCGGCGAATCGACAATCAGCTGCGGGGCCGTTCCGGCCGTCAGGGCGACCCCGGCGAAAGCCGCTTCTATCTGAGCCTCCAGGACGATCTGATGCGCCTGTTCTCCACCGACCGGGTGATGGGCATGATGGATTCCCTGGGCTTGGACGAGGACACCCCCATTGACGCGAAGATCCTCAGCAACGCCGTGGAAAACGCCCAGAAGAACGTGGAATCCCGGAACTTCCGTGCCAGAAAGAACGTTCTGGAATACGATAACGTCATGAACACCCAGCGCGAGGTCATCTACGCCCAGCGGCAGAAGGTGCTGGACGGGGAAGACCTGCGGGAGAACATGATGCAGATGCTCCGCTCCCTTGTGGAGAGCGACGTTTCCACCGCCCTCAGCGGCCACGGCGGCGAGGTGAACGAGGACGGCCTGAAAATGCTGGCCAACGCCATGGAGGGCATCTACTTCGCCAAAGGCACCCTGGCATCCCGCCGGGAGCAGCTGCTGGCCATGAATGCAGACGAGCTGACGGACACCGTTTTTGAAATTGCCCAGCACACCTACGAGGCCAAGGAGACCGCCTATACCCCCAAGATCATGCGGGAACTGGAACGCGTCATCATGCTCCGGGTGGTGGACGAATACTGGATGGACAACATCGACGCCATGGACGACCTGAAGCAGGGCATCGGTCTGCGGGCCTATGGCCAGCACGACCCGGTGATAGCCTACAAGGAAGAGGGCTACCAGATGTTCGAGGCCATGATCACGGCCATCAAGGAGGAGACCATCCGCCGGATGTTCCTGGTGCAGCTGCG
>CAKTKF010000250.1 GCA_934569215.1 uncultured Oscillospiraceae bacterium | reverse complement strand
ATGGAGCGGGTGACGGGAATCGGACCCGCGTATCCAGCTTGGAAGGCTGGTGTTCTACCATTGAACTACACCCGCAAAAGCCCATGACCTGACTGATTCAGCCATAGGATTTTACCATAATCACGCCAAGATGTCAAGGGTTGGTTCGCAGAATCTCCGGGATTTTTTCATAAATCACGTCCGCAACGGCGCCGTCGGCACAGGGACACACGTTCGGGAACCGATCTGCCACAATACCGTCCGCCGGACAGAAGCTCCAATCCGCCCCCTCCAGCATGGAAATGTCGTTGTCCGCGTCGCCCATGCACACCAGGATTTTCCGCCCCAGCCGCTGCTGCAATTCCCGGGCGGAGCGGTTTTTGCTGACGCCCTTGGCGTGGACGTCGATGATTCGGGTCGCTGCCCGGAACACCTCGCAGTACGCGCCGAAACGTGCTTTCAGCTGTGCCTCGGCGTCGTCCATCCGGCGAACCTCCTCCGGGGTGCCGTCAAACATGCTTGCCACCGTCACGTCCCGGAATTCCCCGTACAGCGTAAACTTCAGAAACGGTCCAAGGTCATCCCCGGGTCTGGCGAGGCCGTGGGCGCACTGGTTGTGGTCGTTGAATGCGTCCCAGGCCGGATTTTCCGTAAACCGGTAGTGGGCGTCCAACCCCTGTACCTCCACCGTCAGGTCGGGAAACAGGGTCATGCACTCCCGAACGGTCTGCCACAGGTCAAGCCGGATTTCATGGCAGAACAGCAGCTTTCCCGCCGCCAAATCATAGGCCGCCGAGCCGTTGTACAGCAGCAGCGGCGCGTTTACGGGTACGCGGTCGCGAAACACCTGCGTCATCGGTACGCTCCGTCCGGTGTTGACGGTGAACGCGCCGCCGTTTTCCATAAAGTAGCGAATGGCCTCCAAATTCCGCTCCGGGATGGAGGAATCCGGCGCCGTCAGCGTCCGGTCGTAGTCCGCGGTGAGCAGGATATCCGAAAATTTTCCCATAGCTTTCTCCTGATTTCTATTTCATCTTTTCCAGCTTATCCAGCACGTCCCGGAAATAGGGGGGCAGCTCGGCGAAAACCATCACCGGATGCCCGTCCCTTGGGTGCTGAAAGCACAGCGCCCCGGCGTGGAGGCACTGGCTGCTCTGCCCAAGCTCCGGCTTTTTGCGGCCGTAAACCGTGTCCCCCAGAATGGGATGGCCGATGTAGGCCATGTGTACCCGGATCTGGTGGGTGCGGCCGGTTTCCAGCTTGCAGCGGATGTGGGTATAGCCCTTGTAGCGGCGCACAACCTCCCAATGGGTGACGGCATTCCGCCCGCCCCGCTGGGTGACGCACATTTTCTTCCTGTCCGTGGGATGCCGCCCGATGGGCGCGTCCACGGTGCCGCAGTCTTCCTTCATAACGCCGCAGACGATGGCCTCGTAGGTTCTGGCCATGGTGTGGTCTTTCAGCTGAGAGGCCAGCATGGTGTGGGCGTAGTCGTTTTTCGCCACGGCCAGCAGCCCCGACGTGTCCTTGTCAATGCGGTGGACGATTCCCGGGCGCAGCTCGCCGTTGATGCCGGAAAGATCGTCCCCCAGGGCGTAGAGCAGGCCGTTGACCAGGGTATCGTCGGCGTGTCCGGCGGCGGGATGCACCACCAGCCCCTTGGGCTTGTTGATGACCAGCAGGTCGTCGTCCTCATAGACGATGTCCAGGGTCATTTCGGTGGGAACGATGTCCACCGGCTTTGCTTCGGGAATCGTGTACTCCACCCGGTCGCCGACGTTTAATCGGTCGTTTTTCTTCCCGGGGACGCCGTTTCGCGTGACCATGCCCTCTTCAATGAGCCTTTGCGCCGCGCTGCGGCTTAGGTTCCCGGGCTGTCTCGCCAGAAACGCATCCAGACGCTCCCCGGCGGTGTCGGCAAATAAGGTCATTCCTTTTTATCCTTCCAGAAGCCCTTGTTGAACAGCACCAGATGCCCCATCAGCAGCACGCAGCCGCAGGTGATGAAGCAGTCCGCCACATTGAACACGGGAAAATCCATGAAAGCCGTCTCGATCATGTCCACCACGTAGCCCATGCGGAGCCGGTCAATCATATTGGCAAGGCCGCCGCCGTAGATCGCCGCAATGCACCAGCGCTCAAAGGGCGTAAAGGCCATCTTCTTTTTGAAATATTCCCAGATGATCAGCCCGGTAAAGAACAGAAAAATCAGGGCAAACAGCCACTGCTGCCCCTCAAAGGAGGAAAAGGCCGCGCCGGAATTCTGCACGTAGGTCAGATTCAGGACGCCGGGAATCAAGGGAATATCCGTGTAAAGGGGAATGCAGGCAACGGTAAAATATTTGGAAATCTGGTCAACCGCCACAATGCCGGCGGCGAACAGGGCATAGTACAAAAACTGCATCGAAACGCCTCCTGTTTAGATAGGGTTATGATATCATGAAGCGTGTGGAAAGTCAAATATCCGACGCCGAAGGGGTAAAAAAACCCGCCCCGAGTATTCCCAGGACGGTGCTGCTAGAGCCATATTTATTTGATCAGGAACTTTTCAACGTCGAAACAAAAGGCGGTAAGCTCCTCTTCGCTGCAATCCACATTTACCTGCAGGGGGCCGCACAGATCCAGGCAGAACATTTCCATGAAGCTTTTGCCGTTGACCTTGTTGCTGGCGTCCCGGATGATCACCGGAAAAGAACGCGCCGTGGACAGCGAGACAAACTCCTGAACATCCTGAACCGACTGAAGCCGAACCTGAAATTCCCGCACAAAAGTACCTCCTGCAACTGTACAAACCTGTTTTTTTCGTGTATAATTGGGGGGAACGATCCGGCGGCGGCACTAACTTCCCCGTATCATCGGTGGATAGTCATTATTATAGCAGTTTCCCCCGAAAATGCAACTGTCGGTTTGGACGATTAATACAAATTATTAGCATCTTTATTGGTGGAATTGACATATGAAGTTTGCGTTCTA
>CAKTKF010000249.1 GCA_934569215.1 uncultured Oscillospiraceae bacterium | reverse complement strand
TACGCTCCATTTTTCATGCCAACTGCGGCACCCCCTTGGCTCTCCCTCCGGGAGAGCTGTCACCGAAGGTGACTGAGAGGGTGTTGCACCCCTACGTACCCTCTCCGTCCTCGCTTCGCTCGTCCACCTCTCCCATAGGGAGAGGCAAGGGGTGCGGTTCATTATTCCACTGCCCTTGGTAACTGCCGGGGTTTGCCGTCCCTGGCCGCCTTATCATTTAATAAACTCTTAATCTCCCCTCGTATTGACAAATCCTGTATCCTGGGTTATCCTAACCGTACTAGTACAACTAATACAGTTAAGGAGGAATACCATGGTACACTTGGATTACCGGGACTCCCGGCCGATCTATGCGCAGATCGTGGACGGTTTCCGGGAGCAGATTACCGGCGGCGTGCTGCGGCCGGGAGAGAAGCTGCCCAGCGTCCGGGATCTGGCCGCCCAGCTTGCCATTAACCCCAATACCATCCAGCGCGCTTACCGGCGGCTGGAGGCGGAGGGGTGGATCGCCACCGTGCCGGGAAAGGGCTGCTTTGTCTGCGGCGACGGAGAAATCAGAGAACGGGAGAAAAAACGGCTGCTGCTGAGCTTCGACGAAGCCGCCGCGGCGCTGCTGACCATGGGCGCGAGCCACGGCGAGCTGGTGGCCAGGATCGAGAAGGGAGAACACAGACATGCTTGAAATGAAGAATGTGACCAAGACCTTCGGCACCTTTAAGGCGCTGGACGACCTGACCCTGACTGTCCCCAGCGGGCGGGTCTACGGCCTCGTCGGCCCCAACGGCGCGGGCAAGTCCACTGCCATCCGGCACCTCACCGGCGTCTACCGCCCGGACAGCGGCAGCGTCACCATGGACGGTCAGCCGATCTACGAAAATCCCGCCGTGAAGGCAACCATCGGCTATATCCCCGACGAAATTTTCTACTATCCCTCCGCGACGCTGGAGGATATGCGAAGGTTCTACCGGGGCATTTACCCTACCTTTGACGATGCCTTGTTTGACAAGCTGTATGACGTGTTCCAGCTTCCCAAGCGGACGCCCATCCGCCGGTTTTCCAAGGGTATGCAGAAGCAGGCGGCGTTTCATCTGACCGTCTGCACCCGCCCGAAGACGCTGATTCTGGACGAGCCGGTGGACGGCCTCGACCCGGTGATGCGGCGGCAGGTCATGGGTCTGATTCTCTCCGACGTGGCGGGGCACGGCACCACGGTGCTGATCTCGTCTCACAACCTGCGGGAGCTGGAGGACGTATGCGACTACGTGGGCATCATGAACCGGGGCAAAATGCTGCTGGAAAAGAGCCTTGCGGACATGCAGGGCAGCACCGTGAAACTGCAGCTGGTGGGCGACGCCCCTCAGGAGCTGGACATTCTCAACGCGACCGTTTCCGGACGCTTAAAGACCCTGATCGTCCGGGGCGAGGCCGAGGAGGTCGGCGCGAAAATCGCGGCGTGCAAGCCCGCGTATTTTGATGTGCTGCCCTTGTCCCTGGAGGAGATCTTCATTTACGAGCTGGGAGGCGTGGACTATGAAATCAAAGACATCCTTCTTTAATAAAACCGTGTTCAAAAAGAACCTGACCCGGTTCGCCCCGGTGATGGCGGTGTACACCCTGTGCCTGATTCTGGGCATGATGATGCTGTATCAGATCAATGAGGAAATGGGACGGACGTTCTGGTTTGCTTCCCGGATAGCCGGGAACCTTCAGCTCATGGGTCTGGTGAACCTGCTTTTTGCGCCGCTGGTCGCCATGCTGCTGTTCGGCGACCTGTACAATTCCCGTATGTGCAACGCCCTGCACGCCATGCCCATGCGCCGGGAGACGCTGTTTCTGACCAACGTGGTCTCCGGACTGCTGTTCTCCATGATTCCCACGGCGGTGATGGCGCTGCTGTCCGTGCCGCTGCTGAACGCCACCATTGTGGAAAACGCGTGGCAGATCGCACTGCTGTGGTACGTCGGCACCAACCTGCAATTCATCACCTTCTTCGGCGTGGCGATTTTCTGCGCGTTCTGCACCGGTAACCGCTTTGCCATGGCGGTGGTGTACGCGGTCTTAAACGGCGGCGCGTTTATCCTCTACTATATTATCAATACCCTTTACACGCCCATGCTCTTCGGCGTGGTCACGCCGGACAGGTGGGTAAGCCTGCTGACGCCCGTGGCGGATATGACCAACGGCGCTTATGTGGAGGTGGAGAACTTTCACCAGCTGTCGCTGCGGTTCTACGGCCGGGAAAGCGAAATGGTGGCGGCGTTCAGCGTTGACGGGGGAAAGTTTACCTCTCTGCTGATCTACGCGGCGGTGGGCATCGTCTTTGCCATTGTGGGACTGCTCCTGTACCGGAAGCGGGATCTGGAATGCGCCGGGGATGCCATCGCATTCCCCATTTTGCAGCCGCTGTTCCAGCTGGTCTGCGCTGTGGGGGTCGGTACGCTGGCGGTTATGGGTGTGGAAACCTTCCTCGCGTACAGAATCGGCGCCGGTATGTCCATGCTGTATCTGCTCCTGTTCTGCGGCGGCGCCGCCGGATGGTTCGGCGGAAAGATGCTCCTGAAGCGCACCACCCGGGTGTTCCAGCTGCGCAGCTGGGTCGGCCTGGGGATTCTGACCGCCATGGTCGCCGTGAGCCTGGTCGCTACCCGCTTTGACGTGCTGGGCATTGAGGATCGCATTCCGGACGTGGAGGACGTCAGCTCCGTGACCCTGAATTTTGACGGCCTGGAGCTGACAAGCGAGGAAGACATCCGGAGAATCACCACCCTCCACGCCATGGCGCTGGAAGACCGCATCGAGGACTACTGCGATTATCCGCTGGCCTACATCCTGCACCGGGAGGAAAAGGAAAAGCACCCGGTCATGCCGGAGGGCGGCTTCGTCTACGGCGAGGGCGGCTACAACGCGGACGGGCCGATGCTGACTGTGGACAATATCACCATCTATTACAAGCTGAAAAACGGC
>CAKTKF010000248.1 GCA_934569215.1 uncultured Oscillospiraceae bacterium | reverse complement strand
TGGGTGGTGCGGAAGGAAAACGGCTCCGCCGTCTCGTCCCCCGGCTGCACCTCCATTTTGGAAAAATCGATGCTCCGCCGGTTGACACGGGGTGGCGTGCCGGTTTTGAAGCGGCGAAGGTGCAGCCCAAGGGCGCGCAAATTGTCCGCCAATCCCACGCTGGGGTGCATCCCGTCAGGGCCGGAGGGGATGACGCTCTGGCCGGTGATGACGGTGCTGTCTAAGTACGTTCCCGTGGCGATGACCACGGCTTTCGCGCCGTACTGCGCCCCCAGCTGGGTGCGCACGCCGGTGACCGCGCCCTCCGCAGTCAGGATTTCCACGATCTGCGCCTGTTTCAGTTCCAGATTTTCCTGCAATTCCAGAACGTGCTTCATGTACTGCCGGTATTTTACCCGGTCGGCCTGAGCGCGGAGGGAATGGACGGCGGGGCCTTTGCCCCGATTGAGCATCCGGTACTGGATGCAGGCATGGTCAGCGGCCGCGCCCATCTCGCCCCCCAGCGCATCCAGCTCCCGCACAAGGTGTCCCTTTCCGGTGCCGCCGATGGCGGGGTTGCAGGGCATATTTCCCACGGCGTCCAGGTTGATGGTAAAGAGAATGGTGTGATTGCCCAGCCGGGCGGCGGCAAGGGCGGCTTCGATTCCCGCGTGTCCCGCCCCGATCACGGCAACGTCACAGCTGCCCGCGTAATAGCTCATAATGGTTCCTCCTGTGGGAAGGAAGGGGTCACGCCTCTTCTTTCCCCTCTGTCTGCTTTTTCTCCTCCGGGGGGAGGACAAAGGGCCTGCACACGATCTCACACCGGTTGATGGGGGTGCCGAGGGCGTGGAATTTTTCTTCGTACCCCGTCATGATGCCGACGATGCCGTCCTTGTGCAGATCATGGGTGACGTTCTTCACTTCCAGGCCGCAGGCGGCAAATTCTTCCAGACTGTAGGCAAACAGGGGGGCATTGTCGGTTTTGAAGTGGATTTCCCCGCCCTCCCGGACGGTGCGGCAGTATTTGTCCAGAAATGCCCGATGGGTCAGGCGGCGCTTGGCATTCTTTTTCCTCGGCCATGGGTCGGGAAAGTTGATGAACAGCCGGTCGATCTCCCCGGCGGCAAAAATTCCCTCCATTTGGGCCACGTCCATATCGATGAAAAACACGTTTTTCAGCTCCATATCTCTGGCCTTCTCCATGGCTACCACCATGGCCTCCCGGCAGCGCTCCACGGCGATGAGCAGCACGTCGGGGTTCGCCTGAGCGGTCTCGGCGGTGAATTTTCCCTTTCCGCAGCCGACCTCCACCCACAGCGCCGTGCAGTCCGACTTCAGGCTCCGCCAGTTTCCCCGGAGGGTCTCCGGCTGGTCGATCCGGTAGGCGGCGCATTTTTCCATTCTGGGTTCCAGATTCCGCATTTTTCTCATTCTCATGGTGTCTTCCTCCAAACTTCCACATTTCCGTCTATTATAGCAGAGCGCAGGCTGTACGTCAAAGGAAATATCCGCTTTACATTTGCCAAGTAATTCAGTACAATAGCAGGCAAAGGAGGGATGCACCATGCGGTTCTTTGACGACCCCGGCAAGGCCTTGCAGCAGATGGAAGACGAGCTTCTGGAAGAAGATTGGGAAGAAGAAGATGTGGACGAGGATGACGAGGACTTCCAAATCCTCACCAGGCACCGCAGCCGCCCAACTAACTACGCCGTGGACTTTGACCGCACGGTCTATGACGACGAGGAAACGGACGACGCCTATTACGCAGAGGATTATATCGCCGACCGCAAAAGCCGGAAGAAGCAGCGAAAAAAAGGTTCCGGCGGTCTGGTACTGCTGCTCCTTGGAGAAATGGCCGGGATCGCCGGTATCATCTGGTGGTGGATCAAATGGCTGAGCTGAAGACCGTAGGGCGCTTCGCCCCCACCCCCTCCGGGCGGATGCACCTGGGCAACGTTTTCGCGGCACTGATCGCCTGGCTGTCCGTGCGCGCCAAAGGCGGGGAAATGGTTCTCCGGATGGAGGACTTGGACACCCAGCGAACCAGCGCCGAATATGCGCAAATCCTCCGGGAAGACCTGCGCTGGCTGGGTCTGGACTACGACCGGGAGACGCCACCCCAGAGCGCCCGCAGTGCCGTTTATGATACGTATTTCGACAAACTCGATCAAATGGGGCTGCTGTACCCCTGCTACTGCACCCGCAGCCAGCTTCACAGCGTCAACGCCCCCCACCTATCCGACGGCACCTACGTCTACCCCGGCACCTGCCGGAATCTGACGGAGGCGCAGCGTTCCGCCTTTCAGCGCGCCCCGGCGTGGCGGGTTCAGGTGCCGGACAGGGTGTGGACAGTGGAAGACCGGGTGCAGGGGCATTACGAATGCAACCTCGCCACCGACTGCGGAGACATGGTGGTGCGCCGGGCGGACGGGGTCTACGTCTACCAGCTTGCCGTCACCGTGGACGACGGGGAAGCCGGGATCACTGAGGTGGTGCGGGGGATGGATTTGTTAAGCTCCGCCCCCCGGCAAATGTATTTACAGGAGCTGTTGGGCTTCCCCCACCCGGTGTATGCCCACGTCCCCATGCTTCTTGCCCCGGACGGACGCCGCCTGAGCAAGCGGGACAGGGATTTGGATTTGGGGCAGCTTCGCGCCCGCGTCACCCCGGAAAGCCTCATCGGCACGCTGGCTTTCAGCGCGGGGCTGATCGAACGGAATGAACCCGTTTCCGCCTGGGAGCTTGCGGGAGAATTCCGCTGGGACAAGCTGCGCAGGGAAAGCATTTTTCTGGATTCCGCACAACTTGTATAGCTTTCTCCCGCCGTCATTCCGCCCGAAGACCGATTTTCTCGACACTATGCACAAAAAGTCCCGCTTTCCCTTGCTTTACGGAGGCTTTCAGGTTATAATGAACTCACCCCAATGAAGCAGGCGGCATTTCCCGACTCCACAGCGCCGCCGAAATACAAAAAAGGAGAATTTGAATGGTACGCAA
>CAKTKF010000247.1 GCA_934569215.1 uncultured Oscillospiraceae bacterium | reverse complement strand
ACTGCGAGATGAAGGCGGGCGGCATTACCTTTACGGTTACGGCGGTTGCCAACGGCCGTGCATCCTCGACCGCTGTGTTCACTTATGAAAGAACGCTTGGCGCGGTTGACGGACTGAAGGTTACCGATGATGTGCTGTCGTGGAATCCTGTTACCGGCGCAACCGCGTATCTGGTTGCGGCAGGCGACAAAACCTATACGGTGCTCGGCAACACCTTCTCGCTTTCCTCACTCACGGATGCAAGCTACAGCATCAGCGTAACACCGGTTGCGCACGGCTACAATTCGCCGGCGGCAGCGACCGTGAATTACGAAAAGAAAACACCGGCAACTCCGGAGAACGTCCGCCTGATCGGCACCGTTCTGACCTGGGATGCGATTCCGGGTGCGACTTCCTATGAAGTCAGACTTGGCGACCGGACGCTTGCTGTGGAAGCAGGCAAGACAACGGTGGATCTGGCAGAAGCCGCAACCTTTGCGGAAGGCGCGGATTACACGCTGACGCTGAAGGTGACCGGCGCGAACGGTTCTGCGGAAAAGCAGCTGACCGTCCGTTACAATGCCATGAATCCGCTCCTGACCTACAGCCAGAGCGTTCTGCGCTGGACGCCTGTTGTCGGCGCTCTGACCTATGAGGTGCAGATCAACGGCGTTACGGTTGCAACGGTTGACAGCGGCGACAGCTTCTACCGGGTGACCAGCTTTACCAAGAGCGGTGAAAACACGGTGCGGGTCCGTTTCAACAACGGAGTCTATGATTCCGAATGGGCGGAAATATCCGTTACCGCGCATAAAGTGACGCTGGACGGACGCGGCGGAAGCGCAGTGGAATCGCTTTATAAGGCGATCGGCGACCGGATTGAGCTTCCGACTCTGACCAAGAGCGGCTACGATTTCTCGGCATGGTATAATCTGCCGGGCGGCGCGGAAAGCAACGGCAGAAGATATTCCGATGCTTACTTTGTGGAATCAGGCGAAACCGTCCTCTACGCTTACTACACGCCGAAGGCTTATACCGTTCATTACAACACCGGTGACGGCACCGACGGAACCGAAACCGTTTATTTCGGCAAACAGTATCAGCTGAAGGTTCCGACCGCATCGTCCGGGACCAGTGCATTCGGCGGCTGGTTCAGCGCTCCCTACGGAGCCGGCATTGCCTACACGGATGCGGAAGGAAATTCCCTGAAGGCATGGAACTATGTGGATGACAATGTGACCGTTTATGCCTTCTGGGTGGATTCGGTTCTGCGCTATGAAAAGATCGGCAATTCCTATGCTGTCTCCAAGGGCGTGCGGATTGATCTGGTCTCCTCTGTGACGGTTCCCGCAACCTATAACGGACTGCCGGTGACCGAAATCATCAGCGGCGCGTTTGAAAACTGCGAGATGCTGACCGAAATCAGACTTCCGGATACGCTGACCAGAATTGCGGCAGATACCGCATTTGAGGGCTGCGAAAAGCTGGAGTCGGTTACGGTGTACAGCAGCGGCGATGTCAAGTATTCCCGCTACTCCTCGGCAGACGGCGTGCTGTTTGACAGTGGAGAGAGCGACGCAATACACGCACCCCGCCCGGTTCTGATGCCGATGGCAAAGACCGGTTCCTACACGGTTCCCAGCGGTGTGGATATGATTCCGCGTTCTGCGTTTGCAGGCTCCGGACTGTCCAAAATCGTTCTTCCGGTCAGCGTGACCGAAATCGGAACCGAAGCATTTGCCAACTGCAAAAAGCTGGTATCGGTCGTTTTTGCGGAAGCAGGCGCGACCAACGGCGTGAAGGGGCTGACTATCGGCGACCGCGCATTCCTGAACTGCACGGAGCTGACGGTGATTGCCCTCCCGGCAAGACTGCAGAGCATTTCGCTGACGGCGTATGCAACGGTCAACGGTGAGATGGTATTTGAAAATACGCCGAACGCGTTTGAAGGCTGCGAAAACCTTGCAGACGTGGTTGTGGCGAAGGGAACAGGCGCGGAATATACATCCGTTGACGGCGTTCTGTTCGGCGAAAAGGGCGTTTCGCTGGTCTACTTCCCTGCGGCAAAGAGCGCAGACGGATATGAGATTCCGGCGGGCGTTACGAAGATCGGTGACAGCGCGTTCCTGTCTGCCTACGGGCTGCAGAAGCTGGTTCTGCCGGGCCGTGTGACCTCCATTGGCAATGCGGCGTTCGCAAACCGGACCAAGCTGACCTCGGTGACTTTCGGAGCGGGCATCAGCGATGTGGTGATCGGTGATTACGCATTCTACGGCACCGGTATTACGGAAATCGTTTTTGAAAACGGCAGCCGCGTAACCAAAATCGGTGTCGGCGCGTTCAAAAAGAGCGCTTCCTTCCGGGATACCAGCCTGGATAAGACCCTGGTGCTTCCGTCGACCGTTACGTCTGTCGGCGATGAGGCATTTGCTGGATTCGGCAAGCTGAACGTTACGATTTCCGAAAGCGACAAGACGCTTTCGTTCGGCAACAGCGTGTTCTACGACTGCACGGTCGGAACGCTGAAGCTCCCGAAGAATGTGACTGCCCTGACGAACTTCTTCAGCGGCATGTCTGTGGTGTCGATTGAGGTGGACAAGGACAACGCACTGTTCCTGTCCGATGAAAACGGTGTTCTGTACACCAAGACGGGCGACAACAAACCCGGCACGCTCCTGCTGTATCCTTCCGGCAAGACCGATGAAACCTTTACGGTTCCGGAAGGGGTGACCGCGATTGCGGGCGGCGCGTTCCGCGGCAATCAATCGCTGAAAACTGTTTCGCTTCCCGCGTCTCTTACGTCGGTCGGCAACGAAGCGTTCCGTGAATGCGGTGCGCTGACGACGGTGACCTTCGGGCAGAGCACAGGAAAGCTGGAAATCGGAGAGTATGCGTTCTACGGTCTGAAGCTGACTGCGCTGGAGCTTCCGCAAAATGCGGCGGTTTCGATTGGCGCATATGCGTTTGCGGAAAACACCAAGGTTGCCGTGTTCGGCATCGGCGGTGCAG
>CAKTKF010000246.1 GCA_934569215.1 uncultured Oscillospiraceae bacterium | reverse complement strand
TTCCCTGCTGGTCACCTTCAAGTTCACGATTCTGTATATGATTTCCGCGAACGTTATGGGATTGCTGCTGGCGCTGGCCATCCACAGGTCTTCCTGGTTCAATAATATTGCCAGAACCGTACTGTTCCTGCCCTTTACGGTGTCCGTGACGGCCGGTTCCATTGTCTGGTCCTACGTATTTACCGATGTTTACGGCACGATCACCGGTCTCGTCAGCCCGCTGGGTATGCCCGGCCAGATCATTTACGGTATGGTCGTCATCGGCGCATGGCGCGACATGGGTTACACCATGCTGATCTACATTGCGGCACTTCAGGCCGTTCCTCAGGACTACTATGAGGCGGCGACCGTGGACGGCGCCGGAAAGCTGCGTCAGTTCTTCTCCGTGACCGTTCCCAACATTGTGCCCGCGTTTACGACGAACGTGACGCTGCTGCTGGCATGGGGCCTGCGGACCTTCGATATGCCCATGGCCGTTGCCCGCAACGCAAGAGAAGGTCAGTTCACCGCGGTTTATGTCTATGACAGCATCTTCTCCAACAACAAGGCCGGTCTTGGTCAGGCAGCCGCTGTTATCCTGACCATCATTCTGGTGGTTCTGACCCAGATCGTTACACGCTCTCTGAGAAGACTGGAGGTTGAACAGTAATGGCAAGTCCGACAGTTATTGCTTCCCCTCACAAGCGTCTTCTGGATCGGCACACCCAAAAGAAGCTGGCCGGAATCGGCCGGGTAATCATGATTCTGCTGATTATGATTATTGTGGTGCTGCCGTTCTATGTGGCGGTGCTGTACTCCTTCCGCGCGCCGGACGCCATCACGGCCAACCGCCTTGCATGGCCGGAGCATCCGACATTCCAGAATTATCTGCGGGTCATTTTTGAAAATGAAAGCTTCCTGACCGGCTACAAGAACAGCATCATCAACACTCTGCCCACGGTCGTGCTGCTGATGGTCATTACCTCCATGGCAAGCTGGGTTCTGGCGCGCCATGAGACAAGGTTCTATAACTTCATGTACGCCATCCTGACGCTGGGTCTGCTGATTCCCTTCCAGTGCTTTGAGCTGCCGCTGTACATCAACTGGTACAACGCCGGTCTCGTCAGCACGAATATTGGATTCATTGTTGCCCGCGCGGGCTTACAGATATCCATCAGTCTGACGGCGGTCACCGGCTTTATCAAGACGGTGCCCCGCGACTTGGAGCAGGCGGCGATGATGGACGGCTGCAACCGGTTCCAGTGCTTCTGGAAGGTGGTCTTCCCCCTGATGACCCCCATCAACGTGACTCAGCTGGTTCTGAACACCCTGTTTATCTGGAACGACTACAGCACGTCGATCATTCTGCTTCGCAAGAAGTACTCCTTCACCCTGACGTTGGCACAGATCATTTACTTCAACGAGAATACGACCATGCTGAACGAGGCGTTTGCCTTCTTCATCATGGCCATGATCCCGATTCTGATCCTCTATCTGTGCATGCAGAAATACATTGTCAGCGGCATCACCGCTGGTGCGGTCAAGGGTTGATCCCGACAGTTTGGCACCGGCCTCAGGAAAGCCTGAGGCCGGTGTTTTCCATAACAGGAAATGTAAGGAAAGTAAAAAATACGTTGCGGATGCCGACAAATTCTGTTATAATACTACAAAAAAGGAGGGCGTGCCGTTTTGACTGCCAAAAAAAGGAAATTCCGGAACATTCCGCCGGAAGAAGAACAGACGGGACTGCTCCTGTGGTTTCAGATTTTACAGAAGCATTATCTGAAGCTGTTCGGCGCGAACGCCATAGCGGTTCTCAGTCTGCTGCCCTGCGCCTATTTTATTTATCTTCTGATACAGACCGGGGATGTTGTTTTCTGGGTGGTGGGGCTGGCACTTTTTGTGCTGGCGTCCCCCTGTCAGACCGGACTGCACAGTGTCTGCGTGCGGCTGGTTCACAGAATGCCGGTGTGGGTGAAGGACGAATTCATCAATGCGTGGAAGCAGGAGTGGAAGCCCTCCATGCTCCTCGGCCTGATTCTCGGCGTGCTGTGGTCGGTGCTGGCCTACGGGGCGTATATGGTGGTCGCGGTGGACGGCGGCATGTCGGTGGGATATCTTCTGATGATGCTGCTTGCGGCGTATTTCCTGACGGGGCTTACCCTGTTCGGCTATCAGCAGATCGCCATGCTGGAGCTGCCCTTTGGCACACAGCTGAAAAACGCGGCGCTTCTGATTTTTGCCGGGAAACTGCGCGCCTTCTTTGCCATTGCGGTGTGGGTCGGAATGCTTCTGGTTCCCGTGATCTACTACGGTCTGGCGGCGTACATATTGCTGGCGGGCTGGGTGGCCATCGGGGTCATGACGGCGAATGTCATTTTCGCGCCGGTGTTTTCCAGACTGTTTCTGACGGGAGAGCCGGAATGAAAAAGAAACTGGAACACATCTGGTACTATTACAAGTGGTATATTCTGGCCGCCGCGCTGGTGCTTCTGGTTGCGGCGAATTTCATAGGAGAATTGGGGCAGCGGCGTCAGCCGGACGGCGTGGTCAGCATTGTGACCACTTCGCAGGTGCCGGAGGAAACGGTCGAGAAGATAAGGACGCTGTTTGAGACCCTTTTGGGAGACCGGAATCAGGACGGCGTTACGGACGTGGAAGTGAATGTGTACGCCTACGACGGAATGGGCTATTCCGGCGGCAGCGCGGACGACTACGCCGCCGCGGCCGTGCATCTGGCCTCGGAGAGTCAGGCAGGGACTACGGATCTGTTTCTTTCGGACGCGGAAGAACTGATGCGGCAGGCAGAGCGCCTGCAATACTATGGCGCGTTCCGGGAGTATGACGCACTGCACCGACTGGACTGCGCCGAGCTGGAAGATTTCGGTGTCTATGCCTTCCCGGAAAAGGCGGCGCTGCTGGACATGCTTCGTTAAGAAAAACCAACGGATGAGGAAGATGAGATAATGAGCTATCGTGTTTTGTTGATCGACGACAATCAGCTGGCGCTGGAA
>CAKTKF010000245.1 GCA_934569215.1 uncultured Oscillospiraceae bacterium | reverse complement strand
ATATCCAGCTTTTCCAGATACCGCTGCGCCTGACTTGTCAAGGTCATCATCTCCTGTTTTCCCGCTTTTTGGAATTGTAGCATACTTAAAAGGCGTTGTACAGTGCCAATTTGTCTAAAAAACGCGGCATAGAAGCCGCGTTTTTTCATTAACTTTCAAGAGCCTGCAACCGTCCCTGAATGATCTTCCCCACGGTCTGGGCAAACCAGCCCACGGAGGGCAGCCTGACCACATCCCGGCCGTAAATGGCGCGGGCGCTGCTTAAGTCGCCCTCCCGGCCGGAGAACAGGCACAGCGGCGGATTGCCGTGTCTGCGCAGAGCCGACGCTTCCTCGGCGGCGTCGGCCACGGCGGGCTTGCCGCTGTAGTCCCGGCTGAAAACCTGATTTCCCGTGCCGGGGAGGCGGGTGTCGTCGTTGGGGTTCGCGTCGGTGAGAACCAGCAAAAGCCGCTGCTGCTCCCCCGTCCGGCGCAAAAGCCAGTCCACTGCCCGCAGGGCAAGGCCGTCCCGGTTCCACCCGGCGGCGGCGAACGCAAATATCCGGTCGTTGCCCTGATTTTCCCGGTAGTCCCGGTACTCCCGCAGCACCGTGCAGCCGCTGACGGAGCAATAGGACAGCACCCGGACGGGAATCGCGCACCGGGTCAGCGCTTCGGCCAGAATGTAGCCTTGCGTCGCCAGCTGCTCCTGCCGCCGGTTCTGGGAGGCGGAGGCATCCAGCAGAATGTCCACGATCAGATCGCCGAGGGTATTAGGCTGCTGCCGGTCAAAGACCCGGCCATCCCCCAGCGCGGGGGCTCGCCAGGCAAGCGCCGGATCGACCCGCCCCGCGCGGCACCGCAGACTTCCATCCTCCTGAAGCAGCAAGATGGTATTTTGCAGCTGCTGGGCAAGGCGCTGGATTTCCAGCCGGTTCTGGGCAAGATGCGCCTGAAAATAGGCACGGTTGCGTTCCGTCTGCTCCTGAAGCTGCTCCCATTCCCGGGTGGGCGCTTCCCCGTTTTCCGGCGCTTCCCCCCGGGTGAAGTGCAGCACGCAGTTACGGTGATGGCCGGTGCAGCAGTTACGCTCCGCATCCGCCAGCTCCGCCGGGGTCAGCATGGACTTGCCGAAGCACGCGGCGGCGTATTTCCGAATCTCGTCCTTCCGGGCTTCCCGCCAGCCGAAAATACGCCGCCCCAGAGAGCGCAGTCCCACGCCGCCCTCCGGCGCGGCCTGCCCCAAGCGGTGCAGCGCCCCGGGGCGAAGCATCAGCCGGGCAAAAAAGCCCAGATCCACCCGGTTGGAATTGAAGTGGTCGATTTCGTTACGCAGATTCCGCCCAAAATATTTTAGGACGATCCGCTCCATCCGGGTCTGGATGGCCTCGGCGTCCCAGTCGGGGTCAAATTCCAGGGCGTCCAGGATCTGCTTTTCCCGGTCGGTCTCCTCACTGGGAAACCCTAGCGCACGACGGAACCAGCCGATTTTCAGCCGATCCTGCTCGCTGTTTACGGAAAAATCCTGCTGCAGCTGCCGTTCCGCGTAGTCCCGCCGCAGGGAATCAAGCGCCGGACGGGCATCCCGGCACCTGAGATAAGCGCACCGCTCCAGCCCCAGCCAGAGCAGCTCGCTTTGCAGCTCTCCCCCGGAGTGGCGCTCCAAGGCTGTGACCAGCAGCTCCAGCTTCTTGAAATCATAGAGCCGTCGCACCAGGCCGATAGCGGTGTTGAAATACAGCGACGCTTCCCCGTTGGGTTCATAGCCCCGGCTGCCCGTGGCAAAGCCGTAAGTTCCCGCGGCGTTCCAGATCTGGTTGTCCGCCCGTCGGGCTTCCTGTTCCCCGATGTCCATATCAGTCTCCGAAGAACTCGTCCGCTTTCGCCGTTCTGGGGACACGCGCCCAGACCACATCGGCGGTGAGCTGCCGCTCGAAGGGGTCGAAGGCCTTGTTGATGATGCCCATTTCCAGCGCGGCCTCCGGGGACAGCCCCCGCTCCATCAGCCGCAGGGCGGTCAGTAGCCCTCGCAAATCCAGCGCCCGGGCGGAAATCTCCCCGCTGCTGCACTTGGCACGCAGATCGTCAAACAGCGCCGCCAGCTGCTGCGCCCAGCTCTTTTTCAGTCGAGGGAAGCCCCGCAGCAGCAGCTTGCACAAATCGTCCTGCCCGATCACGGGCATGTCCACCACCACAAACCGGGAAACCAGCGCTTCGTTCAGCTCCCGGGTCCCGGCATAGCCGTAGTTCATGGTGCCGATGAACCGGGTCGCGTCGTCCAGCGTCACCCGGCGATAGCCCGGAATATCAATGACCCGGCGGAAATCCAGCGTGGCGTGAAGCACGGCCAGCGCTTCGTTTTTCGCCATATTTACCTCGTCCAGAACGCCGAAGCCGCCCAGCCGCGCACACTGGCACACGGGGCCTTCCCGGAAGCAGACCTCATTGCCCTTCAGCGTATCGGTGCCGATGAGCGACGCTGCGTCCACATTGATATGCATGGAAATATCCCACACGGGGCGGCCGAACAGGGCGGCCAGATTCTCCGCCAGCACGTTTTTGCCGGTGGCCTTGGGGCCTGCCAGAAGCAGATTCTCTCCGCACAGCACCGCCGCCGCGGCGGCTTCCCACACGTCCTTGCCGTAGTATACAAATCGAGGGCTTGGAACTCGGCTGCGCATTTCCTCCGTCACGCCGTGGGCGTCCCGGAAGGTGCGAACCTCTGCAAGCAGACTTTTGTTTACGCCCTCAGCTTCCAGCTCTTTCCAAATATCCATGATAAATCCCTCCTCGCAACTTCTTTTCTCTATTTTAGCATGTTGCACGGCATTTGCAAGGAGAATCTTTCCCCTTTCACCTTGCGCATGGCAAAGGTTTCCTGTATAATGGGTCGTATCCTTACATTTTGGAAAGAAGAGGTACATATGGAGAAGATCAAGCAATTTCTGGCGCGCAAGGACGTGGTGTTTACCCTCCAGCGCTACGGGATCGACGCTCTGGGCGCCATGGCGCAGG
>CAKTKF010000244.1 GCA_934569215.1 uncultured Oscillospiraceae bacterium | reverse complement strand
ACTGGTCGACGTAAATGGAATGGACGTTGTCCAGCGCCTCGTCCCGGCGGATGGCGTTCATGTCGGTGTACAGGCCGTTTCCCACGGTGAAGTTGTAGCGCTTGAGAGCGAGACGCTTCCATTTTGCCAGAGAATGCACCACCTGGGCGTCCATGCCCACGGCGGGGATATCAAAGGCCACAGGCCGCTCGTAGCCGTTCAGGTTATCGTTCAGGCCGGAGCTTTCGGTGACGAACAGGGGGGCGGAGACACGCTTCAGATTCAGCGCCTTGGAAAATTCCTGCTGAAACGTCTCCTTGATGTAGGCAATGGCGCGCTGGGTGTCGTAGGCGTCCAGCACCGGCTTGTAGTTTTCGGGAATGTATATCTTGTTCATAAAGCGGCATCCTTTCACGGGAAACAATCTGTGTCCATTGTATTCGTTTTTTCGGAAAAATCAAGAGGAATTGTCATGCTGCGCCGTCTTTCCGCGAAAAAGTCCCCGCCGGGGTATCCCGGCGAGGGCAGTGGTCATGCTTTCGGCGTGAGCGCCTTTTCCACAAAGTCGGTCACGATTTTCCGGTATCTGGGGGTGTCCACCAGATAGCTGAACCCATGGTCAGCGCCGGGGAAGGTACAGCGCGTTATCAGGGCGGGATTTTCTGATACGATGTCGCTCATTTCGCAGGGGACGAAGCTGTCGCTTTCCCCGTGGATGATCAGGATGGGAACCTTTGCCTGTTTCACTGCCCGGGCGGCGTCTGTTTCATTAACGTCGAAGCCGCCGTAGACCCGCCCGCCGATTTTTACAAACGGCCAGGATAATCGGTCGGGCATGTGCATATCCTTCGCGACCTTGCGGATGATGTCTCTGGGGGAGGAATAGGGGCAGTCGGCGATGATTCCTTTCACGTTTTCGGGCAAGTCCAGACCGGCAGCCATCAGCACCGTCGCCGCGCCCTTGGAGACGCCGTAGAGGATAATCTGCACATCTGCGCCGAACCGCTCCACGGCGAAGCGCACCCAGCTTTCCACGTCCCACCGCTCCTGAATGCCAAAGGTGATGGTACGGCCTTCGCTTCTGCCGTGGGCGCGTTCATCAATGAGCAGAAGATTGTGTCCCATGGAAAAGCTCAGCTCGCTGCCGCCGGCGAAATCCGTCAAGGCACTGCTGCGGTAGCCGTGGAAGCCGATGTCCAGCGGCGCGCCGTCCTTGACCTGATAGTAGCGTCCGAAGAGAGTCAGCCCGTCAAGGGATACGATGGAAACTTCCTCATAGGGACGGTCGCTGAGCTGGCAGAACAGGCGGTTGATCTCCCTGCGGTAGGGGTCATATTTGTGGCTGGAAAAGGTGGAGATTTTGTCCCGCCCCTTTTTGGGGGAATAGAACGCAATGCGGTAGGTATAGTATCCGCCCATCAGCAAAATGGCCGCGGCGGCGCACAGAAGAAACAGAAAAAGCATCATGTCATAAGCTCCGGATATAGTCCATCAGCTCCGGGAAGCTGCCGTATGGATACTGGGAAATGTCCCTGTTTTCTTTATTGATCAGGCAGTCGGTGAGAAGGAACACCTGCATACCAAGGGTGCGGGCGATCATGTCCTCGTTTACGTCGTTGCCTACCATGAGACATTCTCCGGCGTTCAGATTCAGTTTACCCAGAATTTCCCGGTAGTAGTCCGGATTGGGCTTGCAGAAGGAGGAATTGTCGTAGGTGGTGATGAACTCGAAATCCTCGGGTATCAGACCGGCCCACCGGACCCGGCTTTGGGTGGCCGTGGGCGGGAAAAGGGGATTGGTGGCAAGCACGGTGCGATACCCCATGGCATGGAGAGCGCGAACCGTTTCCGCCGCGGCGGGCTGAAAGCCGCAGACGTGGCGGCATTCCTGAAATTCCGTTTTGTAGAATTCATCGTAAAGGGGGACGTCCTTCAAAGCATCCTGGCCGAACATGGCGACGAAGGTTTCCCAGAAGACGGCCTCGTTGGTCTTCCTGCCACTGTTCGCAACCATGGCGCCGGTGCCGCGCCAGACCGCCTTGACAAGCTGCTGGGGGTCGTAGCCGTAGGGAACCATTTTGGCTGCCAGACGGCTCAGGTAATCCTTGACGAACACCTCCTGATCCATGGGAAGCAGTGTGCCGTCCAGATCAAAAAGAATTGTGGTGAGCATCGTATTAACCTCGCAATTCGTATTTTACCAGAATTATACAGCAGCCGCCGCCCCATTTCAAGTGTGGGACGGCGGCTGTGTTGTAAACTTTTATTCGGAAGTGGACTCCACGCCCACGGCCATGATGTCGTAGGGCGTCGTCTGGTAGACGAAGTAGTTCAGCCAGTTGCTGAACAGCAGATGGGCGTGTCCCCGCCAGCGGACGACGGGGCGCTGGGTATCGTCGTCGTTGGGATAGTAGTTCGCCGGGACGTGGATGGGCAGACCCTGGGCTTTGTCCCGGAGGTATTCCTTTTCCAGCGTGTCCGCGTCGTATTCGGCGTGGCCGGTGACGAAAATTTGACGGCCTTCCTTGTTCATGGCGGCGTAGACCCCGGCATCCGGAGAGGAAGCCAGAATTTTCAGGCCGGGAACGGCTTCAATGTCGGCGCGCTCCACGGTGGTGTGCCGGGAGTGGGGAATCCAGAATTCGTCGTCAAAGCCCCGGAGCAGAATGGCACGCTTGTAGTCCGCATGGTGGGGGTACACGCCGAACAGCTTTTTCGGGAGGGCTTTTTTCTGGATGCCGTAGTGGTAGTAAAGCCCCGCCTGCGCGCCCCAGCAGATATGGAAGGTGGAATGGACGTTGGTCTTGCTCCACTCCATGATCTGGCACAGCTCCGGCCAGTAGTCCACCTCTTCAAAGGGCATCTGCTCCACCGGCGCACCGGTGATCACCATGCCGTCGAATTTCCGATCTTTCAGCTCGTCGAAGGTCTTGTAGAAGTTGAGCAGATGCTCCTGGGGGGTGTTTTTGGAGCGGTGGGTGGAGACCATCATCAGCTCCAGATGCACCTGCAACGG
>CAKTKF010000243.1 GCA_934569215.1 uncultured Oscillospiraceae bacterium | reverse complement strand
GGCGGAGCAAACGGGCGGCGTGCTGACCGTCACCGTTGACGAGGACTTCGCCATTCTCACGGGCAAGCTCAGCGGCCTTCGCACCCTCAAGTCGCAGGGCGTGGAGAAAATCGTCTTTGTCACCAAGGGCGCAGCGTCCGCGTTCCTGCTCTCCGATATGCTGAGCAAGGGCGAAAGCGGCGAAGCCTACCGCCTGACCCACAACACCAAGGCCATCACCTTCACCCTGGGCGAAAGCACGGCAGACGTGAGCGCCATTCTCACAGAGCCGTAAGGGAAATCTCCAAATCCATACAAACGGGCAGGCACTGATTGTGCCTGCCCGTCTTGTCTGCCAACCGTCGCGGCTATCATTGGGAAAACAAGAAATCCGAACCTCTGACCGATTGCGGTCTAAGGTTCGGATTATCTTACTTTGGTGGACCTGAAGAGACTCGAACTCTCGACCTCTCGGATGCGAACCGAACGCTCTCCCAGCTGAGCTACAGGCCCATAGGTTACTTGCACATTATAGCGCGGTGGGAAAAGATTGTCAAGAAAAAACTTGCGGGATTTTCAAATCCATGGTATACTTCCCGGGGTAGAATTGGAGGGATCACCTTGCATTATCAGGATATCAACGCCGCCACCGTCGATCGGTGGGTGGAAAACGGCTGGCAGTGGGGAGTGCCTCTCTCCCACGAAGCGTATCTGGACGCTGTGAACGGAAACTGGGAGGTGGTTCTCACCCCCACAAAGCCTGTCCCCCATGACTGGTTCGGCGACCTGAACGGAAAGCGCGTTCTCGGCCTTGCCAGCGGCGGCGGGCAGCAGATACCCATTTTCGCGGCGCTGGGGGCGGAATGCACCGTGCTGGACTATTCACAAAAGCAGCTGGAAAGCGAGCGGGTCGTCGCCGAACGGGAGGGCTACGACATTACCGTCGTCCGCGCCGACATGACAAAGCCCCTCCCCTTCCCGGATGACAGCTTTGACCTCATTTTCCATCCGGTCTCCAACTGTTATGTGGAGGAGGTCGAGCCCATTTTCCGGGAGTGCTTCCGGGTTCTGCGCCGCGGTGGCGCATTTCTCGCCGGATTCGACAACGGCATCAACTTTATGGTCGGCCTTGACGAGAAAACCATCGAAAATACCATGCCCTTCAACCCCCTGAAAAATGAAGCCCAGCTTCGTCAGCTAGAGCAGCAGGACGACGGCATCGAATTTTCTCACACCCTGGAAGAGCAGATCGGCGGCCAGCTGAAAGCCGGTTTTCGCCTGACCCATCTGTACGGCGACACCAACGGCTGCGGATACCTCCAGGAGCGCAACATTGAAACCTTCCTCGCCACCCGGGCGGTAAAGCCCTGAGCCGGCGCAGGCACAACAATCGCAAAGGAGACACAAGCATGAAATCAATCCCCGAAATTCTGGCCGAGGAATTGGGTCAGAAGCTGGAATATGTTCAGAATGTGGTGAACCTCATGGACGAGGGCAACACCATTCCCTTTATCGCCCGCTACCGTAAGGAAATGCACGGCACCATGGACGACACCACACTGCGAAATCTGGAGACCCGCCTGACCTATCTGCGCAACCTCCAGGATCGCCGGGACGAGGTGAAGAAGTCCATCGAAAATCAGGGCAAGCTGACCCAGGAGCTGTCCGACGCCATCGACGGCGCCGCCACCATGGCGGAGGTGGAAGACCTGTACCGCCCCTACAAGCAGAAGCGCCGCACCCGTGGCTCCATCGCCCGGGAAAAGGGACTTGCGCCTCTGGCCGAGGCCATTTTTGCCCAGGACGGTCAAGACCCCGCCGCGTTGGCCGCGGGTTATATCGACCCGGAAAAGGGCGTTAACTCCGTGGAGGAAGCCTTGCAGGGTGCCAATGACATCATTGCCGAAGACCTTTCCGACGACGCCGACATCCGCAAATCTCTGCGGGAGCTGGTGATGCGCCGGGGTACGCTCATCTGCACCGCCACCGAGGATGCGGAGGCCGACGGCGTTTACAAGCTCTACTATGATTTCTCCCAGCCCATATCCCGGGTGCTGGATCATCAGATCCTCGCCATGAACCGAGGCGAAAAGGAGGGCGTTCTCAAGCCCAACGTCATTCTCGCGGGCAACGAGGGCGCCGCGCTGGTGTGCCGCGCCGCCTTGAAGCCCACCATGCAGGTCTCTGCCTTCGTCCGCGCCGCCGCCGAGGACGCCTATGAGCGTCTGATCTTCCCCTCCATCCAGCGGGAGGTGCGCAGCGACCTGTCCGACCGGGCATATGCGGGTGCTATCCACAATTTTGCCCTGAACCTGAAGCCCCTGCTGATGCAGCCCCCCGTCAAGGGCTTCGTCACCATGGGGCTTGACCCCGGATACCGCAACGGCTGCAAGGTCGCCGTGGTGGACGCCACCGGCAAGGTGCTGGCCACCACCGTGGTTTATCCCACCTTCAATGAGCGGAAAAAGCAGGAAGCCATTTCCTCCCTGTCCGTTCTTATGCGCAAATACGGCGTCAGGCACATCGCCATCGGCAACGGCACCGCTTCCCGGGAAACCGAGGCCATGACCGTGGAGCTGCTGAAATCCTTCCCGGAGGCCAGCTACATGATCGTCAGCGAAGCGGGCGCTTCCGTTTACTCCGCCTCTCCCCTTGCGGCGGAGGAATTTCCTGACTACGACGTCAATCTCCGCTCCGCCGTGTCCATCGCCCGGCGGCTGCAGGACCCCCTGGCGGAGCTGGTGAAGATCGACCCCAAAGCCATCGGCGTGGGCCAGTATCAGCATGACTGCCCGCAAAAGCAGCTGGATGAGGCCCTCAACGGCGTGGTGGAGGATTGTGTCAACGCTGTGGGCGTGGACGTCAACACGGCGTCGCCCTCCCTTTTGCAGCGGGTGGCCGGGCTCAACGGCACCACAGCGAAAAACCTGGTGGCCTACCGGGAGGAACACGGTGCCTTCACCTCCCGGGCCCAGATCAAAAAGGTGCCCAAGCTGGGGCCCAAGGCATTCCAGCAG
>CAKTKF010000242.1 GCA_934569215.1 uncultured Oscillospiraceae bacterium | reverse complement strand
GGGCAGGGGCTTCTGAGCTTTGAGGGCGACTGCGTGGTGCGGGAGCGCATCGACGTGGTGTTCCCGGTGCTTCACGGAGAGAACGGCGAGGATGGCGCCATGCAGGGACTGCTGCAAATGGCGGGCATTCCCTACGTCGGCCCTCATATTGCCGCCTCCGCCGTGGCCATGGATAAGAGCCTGACCAAGCTGGTGGCAGATCAGGCGGGTGTCCCCCAGGCGGCCTGGCAGCTGGTTCGGGCGGGCGAGCTGGAAAATCACATGGAGAACACCCTGGACTTGCTGGAAAACCGCTTCCGCTATCCCATGTTCGTCAAGCCTGCGGGAACGGGTTCATCCGTGGGCGTTTCCAAGGTCAGCGACCGGGACGCTCTGCGCAGCGGCCTGCGCTATGCCGGAAAGTACGATAAAAAAATCCTGGTAGAGGAGTTCATCAACGGCAAGGAGATCGAGGTGGCCGTCATGGGCAACGATAACCCCATGGCTTCCGTCTGCGGCGAGATCGACTCCGGCGCGGAATTCTACGATTACGACGCCAAGTACCTCACCGAGACCTCCAAGGCGTATATCCCCGCCCGCATCCCCGCCGAGGTGGAGGAAGTGGTGCGGGAGACGGCGGTGAAGGTCTACAACGCCGTGGGCTGCCAGGGCTTGAGCCGGGTGGACTTCTTCGTGACCCACGACGAAAACCGGGTGGTGTTCAACGAGATCAATACCCTGCCGGGCTTCACCTCCATTTCCATGTATCCCAAGCTGTTTGAGGCCAGCGGGATTCCCTATTCCCAGCTCATCGACGAGCTGCTGCGGCTGGCCGTGGAGGCGTTTCGATGAAACGGGACGTGGTTCTTTCCATTCAGGGGCGTCAGCACTACGGCGACCAGGAGCCGGAGACCATTGAGCTGGTCACCGAGGGGACGATGGAATTCCGGGACGGCGGTTGGGACATCATCTATGAAGAGAGCGAGCTGACCGGACTTGCCGGTGTGGTCACCACCTTCCGGGTGGAGCCGGGGAAGGTCATGCTGAACCGGGAGGGTGCGCTGAACTCCAGAATGCTCTTTCAGGAGGGCGTTGCCCACGATTCCCTGTATCAGATGGAATTCGGAACGCTGATGATCACGGTGAAAGCCACCAATGTATTTTATGACATTGTACCCGACGGCGGTACCATTGATTTGGCGTACCAGATCATCATTGAAAATACCGAAGCCGGTATGATCGATTATCATCTGGATATTCGGGCGAAATAAAATGCTGCTAACAGCGAGTGGAGCGTATCGGTATCGATACGCTCCATTTCTCGTGTCAATATGCGGGTTCAGCCCCTTGGCTCCCCCTCTGGGGGAGCTGTCACCGCAGGTGACTGAGAGGGCATTGGACCCAAGTTTCCCCTCTCCGTCTTCGCTTCGCTCAGCCACCTCTCCCATAGGGAGAGGCAAGGGGGGCGTGCGGCACACCAACTGCTGTGGAAAGTAAGTCCCTTCATCCGATGCTCCGATAGTAGGTGGAGAAGGCTTCCCGGTCTTTGCTGATCAGCTCGCCGGTTTCCTTGCTGTACTTGTTCTTGTAGCTGACGGCGTAGATCACGTCTTCTCCGCTGTCGTCGTAGCCGGAGGTCATTTCGATGTAATAATCCTTTTCGTCCGTACCCAAAATCCGCATTTTTACCAGGTCCTCGGTGGTTTCCGCTTCGATTTTTACGGGGAAGTGGAAGTTGTTGCGGAACTGAAAATCCGTGGTTCCCCAGTTCACGGCGGCGTCCAGCCCCAGGGGAAGATAGGCAACCGTCGCGCCGTGGCAGGAGCGGGCGACGACTTCCAGGTCGGCAAGCAGCACGCAGTTGTACAGCGTGCTGGAACCCTGACACACGCCGCCGCCGATGGCGTCGGTGAGACGATTGCCGGAGTAGGCGGGGGCGGGCTTGTAGCCCTTTTCCGCCGTGCGCTCGCCCAGAGTTTCATTGTAGGAGAAGGTCTCTCCCGGCTGGACGACGACCCCGTTGAGGGCTTCACAGAGCAGACGCAGGTTGGTGTTGCGGTTTTCGTTGTCGCTGTGCTTCGTCTCGCAGGAGCCGAGAACATCCCGGAAATAGACCGCATCCCCCAGGATTTCCGGCTCCACGAAGGTCATGGGAACGGAGAAGGTCTCTCCCGGTTTGGCCTGTGCCAGCGCCGTTTTCGCCGCGTCCAGATCGAAGGAATAGCCATAGGAGCCGGGGACGAACCGGTATTCCGTCATGTCCAGGGAATCGTCAACGGGGGCGGTGCAGATTTCATCGGAAATGGCGTCCAAATCCAGCTCGGCGGGGGCGGATTCCGCAGGAATGTCCACGGTGACGCGGTATTCTCCCGCCCGGCAGGCGGCCACGGCCTGACTGTAGGCTTCCAGAATTTGCTCATAGGCGCTGTCTATGTTCAGATGCGCCTCGGGAATGCCAACGGTCAGTTCCAGCGTTTGACAGGGGGCGTCAGGGTCGTGATTTTCTGTGCCGAGATCGGGGGCGTCGCCAACTAGGGCGTAGCGGGAATCGCTGAATTCGGTGTCAAACGTGCCGGCATAGCCCTCCAGCGCGGTGCGGATGAATTCGGAGTTTACGCTCAGGTAGGGGCGCAAATCCACATCGCCGGGAAGCGAACTGTCGGAGCGCCCCATGCGGTAGGCGTCGTTCACGGCGGCACGGACGTCCGCCTGAACGCCGGTGTCGGCGGGGGAGAGGGAAAGGGATTCCATGGGCAGCGCCACCGTCAGATTTTCCCGGTACAGCGTCTCATCCAGAGCCGCCTGGAGGGCTTTTCTGGATTCTCCCTTGGTCATGCCCCCAACATCCACTCCGGCGACGGAAACGCCGTCGGCCATCCGGCAGTGATAGGGGTCGAGGGCGGGGCGGACAAGAAAGAAACCCACCGCCGCCAGCGCCGGAACCAGCACGCAGATCACAGCCACCGTGATAATTCGGCGGGGAGAAACGCTTTTTCGCGGGGAATCCGCGGAAAAATGGCCTTTTGACATGGATTT
>CAKTKF010000241.1 GCA_934569215.1 uncultured Oscillospiraceae bacterium | reverse complement strand
CAGCAATGAAGACCGGCGCAAAATCACCGTAGACAGCGGCAAACGCCTTCGTCGTCAGCTCCACACCCACGTCCTCGCCGTAGGGAATCGGCACGCCGCTGACAAGAATGACCAGCGCCGTCAGTGTGCAGATGAGAATAGTATCGAGGAAAACCTCCATAATCCCCATCAGACCCTGTTCCGCCGGGTGGGAGGCCTCCGCCGAAGCGTGGGCGATGGACGCGGTACCCATACCGGCCTCGTTGGTGAACACACCCCGGCTGCACCCGATGCGAAGCGCCTGATAGGCAGAACCCAGAGCGCCGCCCGTCACCGCCCGGGGAGAAAACGCCCCCGCCGCAATCGACGCGAACGCTGCCGGAACCTCCCGCCAGCGCAGAACCAGCACCACAGCGCAGAGCAGAATATAAGCCGCCGAGATAAACGGCACCAACCGCTCGGCAACGATGCCGATACGTCTCGCGCCCCCAAGGAGCATTGCGCCCACCAGCGCGGCCAGAACCAGCCCCATCACAAGGTTGCCAAGCCTGGTCTGTTCCCCACCGAAGCGGGTCACTACATCGTTGACGCCGGAGATCACGGCGTTGATCTGGGTGGCGTTACCCACGCCGAAGGCCGCGACCACGCCAAACATGCAGTATGCAACGGCCATAGGCGAGAATTTCGCCCCCAAGCCCTGGGTAATGACGTACATGGGGCCGCCGATCCAACCCGCCGGGGTTTTCACCCGATAGCGAAGCGCCAGCGTGACCTCCGCATACTTCGTGACCATGCCGAGGACGCCGCAAATCCACATCCAGAAAATGGCTCCCGGCCCACCGAGGCAAATCGCACCGGCAACGCCGACGATATTTCCCGTCCCAACGGTCGCCGCCAGCGCCGTACACAGCGCCTGAAAGGGCGTGACCCCATCCTCGCTTTTCCGCCCCGGACGGAGCATGGAGACAAACCGCTTCCAGGCTCTCGGGAACAGCGTCAGCTGGGCAAACCGAAGCCGCAGGCTCAGGTAAAGCCCCACGCCAACGATCAGCACCAAGGCAGGCGCGCCCCAGACGATTCGATTCAGGCCGTCGATGTATTTGGTCATTTTGTCCTCCTAGCATACCACTTTTTTGTTGAAACTGCAAGAGAAAAATCGGAAAAATGATAAAAAAAGCGGCTCTCCATTTTTGGAGAACCGCTTTCGTGATTGATTATGTTTATTCCCAAGCCGCCCAGATTTCCGGGCAGTAGCCCACCGTGGCCTGCTTGCCGTTGCGCACAACAGGCGTTTTCATCAGGGTGGGATTGTCGAAGACCTTGTCTTCCTTCGCCCGCTGGTCGTCCATGTACTTCATGAGGGTGATGTCCGGGGACTTGCCGTCCCAGTCGATGAGGTTGTCAATGCCGCCCACCGCCCGGAGAACGCTGTCAAATTCCCTGCCGGACATGCCGTATGCCTTCAGGTCTATGGACTGAAAGGGGATGCGCCGCTCCTTGAAGTAGCGCTCCGCTTTTTTGGTGTCAAAGCATTTGCTTTTGCCGAAAATCTGAATGTTCAATACACTACCTCCATCAAGCACAGTCCCTGCGCCGGGGCCAAAAAGCCCGCGTCCTCCCGTTTACCGCCGAACAGCGCCGGAATGCTCTCCGCCTCCCGCTCTCCCCTGCCGATCTCCACCAGCGTACCAACCAGGATCCGCACCATGTTGTAAAGGAAGCCGTTTCCGGTGAACGAAATTTGGATTTCCTCCCCCTGCCGCCGAATGTCGATGGAATCGATCCGGCGGACGGTGGACTTTTTCATTTTGGCGTTGCCGCTGAATGCGGAGAAATCATGCTCCCCCGTCAGCACTGCCGCCCCGCGGCGCATAGCGTCCAGGTCAAGGCGTTCCGGCATGGCCGCCACGTACCGCCGCTCAAATACCCGCGGCTCCTGAGAATTCCAGATACGGTAGCGGTAGGTCTTTGCCCGGGCATTCAGGCGGGCATGGAACCGGGGCTGCACGTCCACACAGGAATATATGCCGATATCCTCGGGAAGATACTGCCGCAGTTTGGACAAAATCTCCTCCGACGGCATGGCACTTTCGCAGTGGAAATTTGCCACCTGTCCCAGCGCGTGTACCCCGGCGTCGGTGCGGCCGCTGCCGCTGACCTCGATCGGCTCCCCCAGAATCCGGGAAAGGGTCGATTCCAGCTTACCCTGGATGGTGTCGTCCCTTCCGGGCAAGCGCTGCCAGCCCCGGTAGCGAGTGCCGTCGTAGCAAATATCAAGCCGCAGATTCCGCATAGTCCTCCATCTCTTCTCTGGCCTCCCGCTCGGTATCCGCCGAGAACAGGAACTTACCGCTTCTGTCATACACCTGAACGTGTCCGCCTACATAACGCATCTGAAACATAGCCATCAACCTTTCCTTTTGGTTTCTGGCCATAGTATAACAGACTATCTGTCCAATAAATCGGACTTATTTGCAAATGGACGAACTTTTTTTCATGTGGGAGGACAGCCACTGGAGAATGTCTCCATAGACCTCTTCCCGGTTGATCTCGTTGAGAATCTCGTGCCTGCACAGCGGGTAAATGTGCAGGGAAACATCCGTCATTCCCGCCTTGCGGAACGCGTCGGCCGCGCGGCGGACGCCCTTGCCGTAGTTGCCCACGGGGTCGTCTCCGCCCGCAATGAAGAATACGGGCAGCTCCTTGCGCATGGCGGCAAGGCTCTCCGGCTTCTCGATGTAGCGGATGCCGGTCATCAAGTCTCGCAGCAGCCCCGTCGTTTCGGTGAAGCCGCACATGGGGTGGGCAATGTAGGCGTCCACGATCTTGGCGTCCCGGGTCAGCCAGTCAAATTCCGTGCGGGGATGCTCCACCTTCCGGTTGTAGCCGCCGAACACCAGCTTGTGGAGGGTCTCGTCGGGGTTGGTCTCCCCCACCTTTTTGCACACGCTCTCCACCACCTTGATGACGGCGGGCAGCGCGAAGGCAGGCTGCCAGCCGGTGCCGCAGATGATGGCAGCGTCAATGCCGCTGTCCGGGTACTTGCACAGGAT
>CAKTKF010000240.1 GCA_934569215.1 uncultured Oscillospiraceae bacterium | reverse complement strand
ACCGCCGAGTACCGGGAGGGACTGTACATCGGTTACCGGTACTACGATACCGCAAATATTCCTGTCCGCTACCCCTTCGGCCATGGCCTGAGTTACACGACCTTTCTCTATTCCGACATCCGCGCGGAAAAGGACAGGGTCACCTTTACCATAGCCAATGCAGGAGCATGGGACGGTGCGGAGGTTGCCCAGGTATATGTATCCTGCAAGGACGGGAACGTGTTCCGCCCCCAAAAGGAGCTGAAGGGCTTTGCCAAAGTGTTCCTGAAGGCAGGGGAGAGCAGGACGGTAAGCGTCAGCCTGGATGACAAAGCGTTCCGGTATTTCAATGTGAAAACCAACCGCTGGGAGGTGGAGAGTGGGATCTACACGATTTCCGTTGCCTCCGATGCCGCGCACGTCCGGCTTTCGGCGGATATCCGGGTGGAAGGCACAAATGCCCCGGCTCCCTATGGAGCGCTTCCCGGCTACGAAAGCGGCCGCATCACCCGGATATCCGGAGAAGAGTACCGGAAGCTTCTGGGACGCCCTGTCCCGGACGGACACTGGGGCGGCGAGCTGACCAGAAATGACGCCATCTGCCAGCTGTACTATGCCAAAACCGGCGCTGCCCGTCTGGCGTACAAAATTCTGACGCGTATGAAGGAAAAATCCGAGGCAAAGGGCATTCCGGATCTGAACATCCTGTTCGTCTACAATATGCCCTTCCGCGCTTTGGCAAAGATGTCCGGAGGCTTGATGAGCGACAGAATGGTGGACGATGTGGTGTTCCTTGTCAACGGCCATTTCTGGCGGGGGCTGGGGCGGCTGATCGGGGATTTCTTCCGGAACCGCAGGGCAAACAAGGCATTTATGAGAAAAATCAGGTAGGGAGGCGTTTTCGTGAAAGTAATGAAGGATTGGTGGAATCATTTCGCGGAAAGGCATCCCAGCCTTTCCCAGTGGGTGCGGGAAGGCGGACTGTTTATCATTGTCAGCAATGCCATTACGGTATTCAAGTATGTGCTGCTGACCTTCCTGCCCGGGGCGTTCGCGTTTCTGGGCAGCCGGGATTTTGGGTTCCCCGAAATCGATTTGACGCTTTTCGGCATAAAATTCAAGTGGTACATCATTGGCTACGGCGCGGAGCAGGGCGGTGCGGCATATTTTACTGCCTATATGATCGCCATGTTGATCGGTGAAATGATCAATTTCTTTGTTCAGAGAAGCTGGGTGTTCCGGTCAAAGGGGAACATTCTGCGCCAGGGAATGTGGTATCTTCTGGCTTTCTGCGTGGTGACCTGTATTGTGAACTCCATCAACTGCGCCTGGGCGGCGGTAGCCGGTCACTTCGTAGCGCCGTGGCTGTACAATATCGGAACCATAGTCCTGAACGGCGGCGTTTCCATGGTGGTATTCTTCATCGTGAATAAAATTGTTTTCAACAACAAAGAGACGAATTGCGAAAACTCCGAACCGTTGGTTCAGGCACAGTGACCACAACATAGAATTTCAGAGAAAAAATCAGGGTACAGCGGAAACTGTACCCTGATTTGTTTTGGTGTGGTATCCCAGCCTGGGGGAATGCCGTTTTGGGCTTTTTAGTACATTTTTGCCCCGGCGGGGATGTGGTTGTCCAGCATCAGCAGATGGAGCTTTTCTTCGCCATTTTCGTGATGAACAGCAGAGATCAGCATGCCGCAGGAGTCAATACCCATCATGGGACGAGGGGGCAGGTTGGTGATGGCGAGAAGCGTCTTGCCAACCAGCTCTTCCGGCTCATAATAGGCATGAATGCCGCTCAGAATGACCCGATCCGTTCCGGTTCCGTCGTCCAAAACGAACTTTAAGAGCTTCTTGGACTTTTTGACGGCTTCGCATTCCTTGACCTTCACGGCACGGAAATCAGACTTGGAGAAGGTGTCAAAATCAACGTAGTCAGCAAACAGCGGCTCAATCTCCACATTGGAAAAGTCATTTTTTTCCTCGACTTTGGCGGGAACGGAAACTTCCTGGTTTTCCAACTTTTCGGCGGGCTTTTCCGCCTTGGGCAGGTCGGTGGGCTTCATTGTGGGGAACAAAATAACCTCCCGAATGGTATCGGCGCCGGTGAAGAGCATGACGGCACGGTCGATGCCCATGCCCATGCCGCCCGTGGGGGGCATGCCGTATTCCAGCGCAGTCAGGAAATCTTCATCCAGCATTTCCGTCTCGTCGTCGCCCCGCTCCCGCTGCTCAACCTGCTTCATGAAGCGCTCCCGCTGGTCAATGGGGTCGTTCAGCTCGGAATAGGCGTTGCCCATCTCGCTGCGGTTGATGAAGAACTCGAAGCGCTCCGTCAGACGGGGATCTTCCGGGGACTTCTTGGTCAGAGGGGAGACCTCCACCGGGTACATGGTGATGAAGGTGGGCTGCACCAGATGCTCCTCTACCTTCTGATCGAAGCAGGCATACAGGGCGTTGCCCCAGGTCTTCTCGGCGGCGTCGGCCAGCTCAACGCCAACGGCCGTGGCGGCGGCTACGGCCTCCGCGTCGTCGGTGATGGCGCCAAAGTCAACGCCTACGTACTTCTTCACGGCTTCCACCATGGTCAGCCGGGGCCAGCCGGGGGTCAGGTCGATCTTCTCGCCCATCCATTCCAGCTGGTAGCTGCCCATAACCTCCTTGGCGAAGGTGGTGTAGACACCCTCGGCAATGTCCATCATGTCGTGGAAATCGGCGTAAGCCTGGTACAGCTCCACGGTGGTGAACTCCGGGTTGTGCTTGGGATCCATGCCCTCGTTGCGGAAAATCCGGCCGACCTCGTAGACCCGATCCATGCCGCCCACAATCAGCCGCTTCAGGGGCAGCTCCGTGGCGATGCGCATGTACATGTCAATGTCCAGGGTGTTGTGGTGGGTGACGAAGGGACGGGCGGCAGCGCCGCCGGCGATGGTGTTCAGCACGGGAGTCTCCACTTCAATGTAGCCCATGCTGTCCAGGTAGTTGCGCAGGTGCTTGATGAACTTGGAGCGGATGACAAAATTCCGCTTGACCTCGGGATTCACCATCAG
>CAKTKF010000239.1 GCA_934569215.1 uncultured Oscillospiraceae bacterium | reverse complement strand
ACCTGATTCTTGGCGCAGCCGAGGGAGATAAAACCAATATTTGCCATAATTCAGAATTCCTCCTGAAAATCTTCTGTGTCAAAGGAAAGCGCGTCCAGCGCCCGCCGGATGGTTCCGTAATTGTGACCCCGGCGGATCAGGGCGTCCACGGCACGCCTGACCTGCTTTTCGTCGGAGTCAGCGTCCAGCCGGCTTTTCAGAAACGCCGTGATCTTTTCCGTCTGGTCGGGATAGTCCGCAAGCGCCTCGTCCCAGTATTCCTTGGGGATACGCTTCTCGTAGAGCGCCTGCTTGGCGCGGGCAAGGCCGTAGCCCTTGGAGATGTAGCTGCTCACCACCTGCTCCGCCGTCGCCCGGTCGTCTACCAGGTGCAGGTCTTCCATCCAGGCGACCGCTTCCTTTGCCTGCTGGGGGTCTTCCCCTTTGCGCACCAGCCGGGCTTCCAGATCCCGGCGGGAAACACTGGCGGCGGAGACAATGCGCACTGCCCGCATTTTGGCGGACATCTGCCCGGCGGCGGTGCGGAGGGCTTCCAGTTCCTGCTCGTCCAGCTCCTTGCCGGAATAGAGGTCGAAATCCTCCACCGTCTGGCGGTACAATCCCATCCGGCTCCCGTCGTCAAAGGTCACCCAATAGCGCCCTGCCCGGTCGGGCGAGGTTTTCAGGGACTCAACCTTCATCGTCAAAATCGTCGGCGCTGACGGCTACCGCCTTATCGGCGGCCTTGGCGGGAGCCTTGGGGGCGCCGTTGTTCAGCTTCCACAGATTCTCCCGCACCTCGGCTTCCACCTTCTCGGCGATGTCGGGGTTGGCGATGAGGTAATCCTTTACGGAGTTCGCGCCCTGACCGATGCGCTCGTCGCCCATGGAGAACCAGCTGCCGCTCTTCTGGATAATGTCCAGCTGAACCGCCAGATCCACCAGCTCACCCCACTTAGAAATACCCTTGCCGTAGAGAATTTCAAACACGGCCTCCCGGAAAGGCGGCGCGACCTTGTTCTTGACCACCTTGACCCGGGTCTTGTTGCCGATGACGTTATTGCCCTCTTTGATGGACTCAATGCGGCGCACGTCCAGACGGACGGAGGAATAGAATTTCAGCGCGTTGCCGCCGGTGGTGGTTTCCGGGTTGCCGTACATCACGCCGATCTTCATACGCAGCTGGTTGATGAAGATGACCACACAGTTGGTCTTGGCGATGGTGCCTGCCAGCTTCCGCAGCGCCTGAGACATCAGACGCGCCTGAAGACCGACAAAGGTGTCGCCCATTTCGCCCTCGATTTCCTGCTTGGGAACCAGCGCGGCCACGGAGTCCACAACCACCGCGTCCACCGCGCCGGAGCGAACCAGCGCGTCGGTGATTTCCAACGCCTGCTCACCGGTATCGGGCTGGGACACCAGCAGATTGTCCGTATCCACGCCCAGCGCAGCGGCATACACGGGGTCAAGGGCGTGTTCCGCGTCCACGAAGGCCACTTCGCCGCCCCGCTTCTGGGCTTCTGCCAGAATGTGCAGCGCCAGGGTGGTCTTACCGGAGGATTCGGGGCCGTAAATCTCAATGATTCTGCCCTTGGGCACGCCGCCGATGCCCAGCGCCGCGTCCAGCGCCAGAGAGCCGGTGGGGATGGCCTCCACGTTCATCTCCGGGCGGTCGCCCAGGCGCATGACCGTGCCCTTGCCGAAGTTCTTGTCGATCTGGGCAAGGGCCGTCTGCAATGCCTTTTTCTTGTCCGACGCGGGGGCGGGGGCTTCATAAACCGTTTTCTTTGTAGCCATAATCAATCTTCCTTCCTGCCGTACTGGGCAAGCACGGCACGTTCTCTGTCATTATAATCTCTGGTTCGTTCCAGAATGGCATACCCATTTTCTTCCAGAATCCGGCACACATCGTCTCCCTGTCCCATGCCGAACTCGAAGCAGACAAATCCGCCCTTCTTCAGCGCGGGCGTGTAGTTTTCCACGATGGCGCGGTAGAAGTCCAGGCCGTCCTCCCCGCCGTAAAGCGCCATTTCCGGTTCAAAATCCTTGACGCTGTGGGGAAGCGCCTGCATTTCCGCCCCGGTAACGTAGGGCGGATTGGAGACAATCATGTCGTATTTCCCGAGAAAGGCCGGGGCTTTCTGCATGGCATCCGCCTGAACGCACCGCACCCGTCCGCCGAGACGGTTCAGGCCGGTGTTTTCCTTGGCGACCGCCAGGGCTTCCATGCTCAAATCTGCCAGCGTCACCTTCGCGTCCTTGACCCGGCTGGCAATGGCAAGGCCGATGCAGCCGGAGCCGCAGCACAAATCCAGTATCCGGGGATCCTGCTCCAGAAACAGCGCCTTGCGAATGGCGAGCTCTGCCACGGCGCAGGTATCGTCCCGGGGAATCAGCACATCCGGCGTTACCCGCAGGGGCAGGCCGTAAAACTCCCACTCCCCCAGCACGTAGGCCAGCGGCTCCCCGTCCAGCAGCCGCCGGACGGCGCGGCTCATATCCAGGCAAACCTGCTCCGACGCATACAGGTCACGGTCTGCCAGAATGGCTTCCGGACTCTTCCCGGAAAAATGGCACAGCAGCTGCCGCGCCATCATCCCCGCCGTCTGGGCGTCCTCGGTTTCCAGCAGCGCGTGGCGGGTGTCCAGATACAGCTGGCCGTATTGCTTCACCAACGGTCAGAACCCTCCTTCTCAGGCAGCACGGCCTGTACCGCCGCAATGCCCACCTCGATCATGGAGTCGTCCGGCTCGTTGGTGGTGAAATGCTGCATCCACATACCCGGCGCGGAAAGCGCTCGGGTAAAAGCGTTGTCGTTTCTTCCGCACCAGCGGTTGATCTCGTAGGTGATGCCCACCACCACCGGCAAAAGCAGCAGCTTGAACGCGATCATCAGCATCCGATAGCCGAAGGTACCGCGAATGGCGTCCAGCCCGGGGAAAATCGCCAGCAGCGCCGACGACGCGATGGAGAACACCAGAATGGAGATCACCATGACCACCAGCAGGAAGCTGGTGCCGCACCGGGGGTGCAGCCGGGTCATTTTCCGCACGTTTTCCACCGTCA
>CAKTKF010000238.1 GCA_934569215.1 uncultured Oscillospiraceae bacterium | reverse complement strand
TGGCTGGGATGGCCGGATTTGAACCGACGAATGCCAGAGTCAAAGTCTGGTGCCTTACCGCTTGGCGACATCCCAATGTTGGCGCGGCGCCCTTCGGCCGGACACACGGAGCATTATAACATGCTTTGCACCGTTTGGCAATCCTTTTTTTGCGAAATTTGCGGTTTCCGACCTTCTTTCTTTCCCAACAGCCGCCCCGGAATATTGGGACTTGAAACCTCCGCCGTTTTGCGTCATAATAACAGCAAACCCCGAACATGGAGGAGATTTCATGAATATTCAAAACTGGACACTATTCTACGACGGCTATGAGCCGCTGCCCTGTCAGGCGCCCTGCACCATGTACAGCGTGCTTTACGACCACAAAAAAATCCCCGACCCCTTCTACGGCACAAACGAGCGGGAGCTGCAATATCTGGCCGAAAAGGACTGCACTTTTGAATCCGTTTTCTCCGCCCCGCCTGCCCTGCTTGCCCGGGAACATATCGAGCTGACGTTCCACGGGCTTGACACCATCTGCCATATCTACCTGAACGGCACCCCGCTGGGCAAGGTCAAAAATATGCACCGGGAGTACGTCTACGAGGTCAAGCCCCTGCTGACCCCCGGAGAAAACACCCTGCGGCTGGAATTCAAATCTCCCCGGCGCTACTTCGCCCGGCAGCAGCACAAGCACTACCTGTACATGAACGACGGCGACACCCTCCCCGGCGCCGCCCATCTGCGCAAGGCCATGTACCAGTCCGGTTGGGACTGGGGTCCCACCCTGCCGGACATGGGCATTTTCCGGAGCGTGGAGCTGAACGGCTGGGACGTTGATCGTCTCGACGGTGTGGCCGTCCGCCAGCATCACGAAAACGGCAATGTCTCGGTGGAGCTGGAAGTGACCACCAAATGCCGCGCCGGATGCGAGATCTATGCCAGCCTGGATGGCAAGCGCGTTCTTCTGAAAGACGGCCACGGCATTATTAAGGTAGAGAATCCGAAGCTGTGGTGGGCAAGGGGCTACGGTGACCAGCCCCTTTATGACCTGGATGTGGATCTGGTCTCCGGCGGTCAGGTCATTGACCGCTGCCACAAGCAGCTCGGCCTGCGCACCCTCACCGTCAGCACGGAACCGGACGCAGACGGAAAAGGCAGCGAATTCTGCTTCGTGCTGAACGGTGTGAAAATTTTCTCCATGGGCGCGAACATGGTTCCTATGGACAACCTGCTCAGCCGCATCACCGACCGGCGGTGGGAAACCATCGTCCGTCAGGCCATGGACGCCAACTTCAACACCCTGCGGGTCTGGGGCGGCGGGTACTACCCCGACAGCCGCTTCTACGAGCTGTGCGATCAGTACGGTCTGCTGGTGTGGCAGGACTTCATGGTCGCCTGCGCCAACATCTATCTGACGTCGGAAATGGCCGAGGAATTCACCCAGGAGGCCATCTGCAATCTGAAACGGCTGCACCACCACGCCTCCCTCGCTCTGCTGTGCGGCAACAATGAGATGGAAAGCGGCGTCATCAACTGGGGCTCCCGGGACAATCAGCTGGTGCGGGACGACTACACCCGCCTGTACGGCCATCTGCTGCCGGAGCTGTGCGAGACCTACGCGCCGGACACCTACTACTGGCCGTCCAGCCCCTCCTCTGGCGGCGGCTTTGACGATCCGGACAACCCCGCCAAGGGCGACACCCACTACTGGGAGGTCTGGCACGGCGGCGTCCCCTTTACCACCTACCGGCAAAAACGCTTCCGCTTCTGCTCCGAATACGGCTTCGAGAGCTTCCCCTCCATGAAGACCATCCGCACCTTCGCCGGGGAGGAAGACCTGAACTGCTTCTCCCGGGTCATGGAGAACCACCAGAAGTGCCGGGGCGGCAACGGGAAGATCCTGCGCTATCTGGCGGACAACTACCTCTATCCCGCCACCTTTGAGAATCTGGTGTACGCATCTCAGCTGCTCCAGGCGGACGCCATCAAATACGGTGTGGAGCATTTCCGCCGTCAGCGGGGGTACTGCATGGGTTCGACCTACTGGCAGTTCAACGACTGCTGGCCGGTGGCCTCCTGGTCCAGCGTGGACTGCTTCGGCCGCTACAAGGCGCTGCACTACGCCGCCCGGAAATTCTACGCCCCCGTGGCCATGGGGCTGTTTCTGGAAAACGGTTCCCTCACCGTCAACATCGCCAATGAGACCCGCGCCGGTTTCCGCGGCCGCGTCCACCTGGCCATGTGCCGGGGCGATCTGACCGTGCTGGATGAAACCGGCAAAGACGTAGAGGTAGAAGCGCTGTCCTCCCGGGACGTACTGACCTATCACGTGGACTCCCCCGACCCCTATAACACCTTCCTGTACGCCGACCTGTACGACGAGCAAGGTCGTTTCCTCATGCGCCAAACGGAACTTCTGGTGCCTGCCAAGCATTTCCAGTGGCGCAAGCCGGCGTTTGACGTCCGGATTGCCCCTATCCCCGGTGGCGCAGAAATTTCCGTCCAGTCCGACGTATTTGCCAAGGGCGTATTCCTGGACTTCCGGGACTTTGACTGTGTTCTGTCCGACAATTTCTTCGCCCTCACCACCCCCGCCCCCTACCGCGTGACAGTGCAGACCTCCCACAGCGCAGAGGCGCTGGAACAGAATCTGATGATCAAGTCCGTGTACGACATCCGCTGAACGGTAAGGTCTGCGGACATCCCGGTAAAAACCGGGCGGGGCATATCGCCGCATTGCTGCGCGATATGCCCCGCTCTTTTTTCTTGCAATCTGTCGAAATTTGTGCTACGCTATCGGTGGTGCTACCAGTACCCCGGTAGGCGGTTCCCCTCGATTTTTTCGGGGGTGATGCTTCTTTGCCCCCTGTTAGAAGGGGGGTGACGGCAGATATGGTTACATGGGAAGAGTTATTCGCTTTCTGTATGGTCATTGTCGCTATTGTCTCTCTGGTTATCCAGATACATGATAATAAGAAGAAGTAACCGCCCAACTGATATGCACCCCAAAAGTTGGACGATTCTGGTTAAATAGCTTCTGCGAAATGAGTTCGGTATTGCACCGGACTCA
>CAKTKF010000237.1 GCA_934569215.1 uncultured Oscillospiraceae bacterium | reverse complement strand
GACTACGCCGGCACCCAGGCCTGTCTTGCCCTGAAGGAAGAGGGCTACGAGGTGGTGCTGTGCAACTCCAACCCCGCCACTATCATGACCGACACCATCATCGCCGACAAGGTCTACATGGAGCCGCTGACGCTGGAATATATCGCCAAGATCATCCGCTATGAGCGTCCCGACGCCATCATCCCCGGCATCGGTGGTCAGACGGGTCTGAATCTGGCCATGCAGCTGGAAAAGAAGGGCATTCTCCGGGAATGCCGGGTCAAGCTGCTGGGTACCTCCAGCGAGTCCATCGAGCGCGCCGAGGATCGGGAGCTTTTCAAGGAGCTGTGCCAGACCATCGGCGAGCCGGTCATCCCCTCTGAAATTTCCTACTCTCTGGAGGAGGCCAAGGAGGCGGCCAAGCGCATCGGCTATCCCGTGGTGCTCCGCCCCGCCTTTACTCTCGGCGGCACCGGCGGCGGCTTTGCGTACAATGAAGACGAGCTGGTGGAGATCGGTCTCAACGCTTTTGCCCTCTCCCCTGTTCATCAGGTTCTGGTGGAGAAGTCCGTCAAGGGCTACAAAGAGATCGAATTTGAAGTCATGCGGGACTCTAACGACCATGCCATCACCATCTGCGGCATGGAGAACATTGACCCCGTAGGCGTCCACACCGGCGACAGCATGGTGGTCGCCCCCATTATGGCCCTCAGCGACCACGACATGAAGATGCTCAACGACTCCGCCATCAAGATCATCCGGGCGCTGAAGGTGGAGGGCGGCTGCAACGTCCAGTTTGCCCTTGACCCCAATTCCTCCAAATACTATCTCATCGAGGTCAATCCCCGTGTCTCCCGTTCCTCCGCGCTGGCCTCCAAGGCCTCCGGCTACCCCATTGCCCGGGTCACGGCGAAGATCGCCGTGGGCATGGCGCTGGAGGACATCAAGATCGCCAACACCAACGCTGCCTTCGAGCCGAAGCTGGACTACGTCATCACCAAGCTGCCCCGGTTCCCCTTCGACAAGTTCACCTCCGCCATCAACATTCTGGGTACTCAGATGATGGCCACCGGCGAGGTCATGGGCATCGGCTCCAATCTGGAGGAATCCCTGCTCAAGGGCATCCGCTCTCTGGAGGTAGGCGCGAACCACATTTACCATCACAAATTCGACGACATGACCACGGAGGAGCTGCTGGACTACATCAGCGTGTTCCGCTCCGACAACATTTTTGCCATCGCGGAAATCATCTACCGGGGCGTCACCGTGGAGCAGATTCATGAGATCACCGCCATTGACGTCTACTTCCTGAACGCCATCAAGCGCATCGTGGACATGGAGGAATACTTAAAGCTCCATGTCAAAGAGCCGGAAGCCCTTCTGGACGCCAAGAAGATGGGCTTCAGCGACAAATATGTAAGCCGGCTGTGGAAATGCTCCGAGACGGACGTGTCCGATTTCCGCAGAGAACACGGTATGTTCCCGGCCTTCCGCATGGTGGACACCTGCCACACCGGCGCGTATATCCCCTACTTCTACTCCTCCTACACCGGCGGAAACGTCTCCCGGCTGACGAGCAAAAAGAAGATCGTGGTGCTGGGCGCGGGCCCCATCCGCATCGGTCAGGGCGTGGAATTTGACTACTCCACCGTCCACGCAGTCATGACCATCAAAAAGGCGGGCTACGAGGCCATCATCATCAACAACAACCCCGAGACCGTCTCCACCGACTACACCACCGCCGACAAGCTGTACTTCGAGCCTCTGACCCCCGAGGATGTGATGAACATCATCGACTTTGAAAAGCCCGACGGCGTGATCGCGTCTCTGGGCGGTCAGACCGCCATCAATCTTGCCCAGCCCCTCCACGACCGGGGCGTGAAGATCATCGGCACCGGCTGCGAAGCCATCGACAGAGCCGAAAACCGGGACGCCTTTGAAAAGCTCCTGAAGGAGCTGAACATCCCCCAGCCCAAGGGCAGAGCCGTCACCAAGATCGAGGACGGCCTGGCAGCGGCAAACGAGATCGGCTACCCCGTGCTGGTGCGCCCCAGCTTCGTGCTGGGTGGCCGCGCCATGCAGATCGTGGCGAACGAAAGCCAGCTGCGCCGCTACCTGAAAAGCGCCGTGGAGATCGACGAGGACAAGCCCGTTCTGGTGGATAAGTACATTCAGGGTCGGGAAGTGGAGATCGACGCCATCTGCGACGGGCGGGACGTGTTCGTCCCCGGCATCATGGAGCTGGTGGAGCGCACCGGCGTCCACTCCGGCGACTCCATCTCCGTCTACCCCTCCTTCTCCATCTCCGACAAGGTCAAGGGCATCATCCTGCAATACGCCAAGAAGCTGGGTCTGGGCATCGGCATTGTCGGCCTGTTCAACGTGCAGTTCATTGTCGACCCGGAGGACAACGTATCCGTCATCGAGGTCAACCCCCGTTCCTCCCGCACGGTACCCTTCCTGAGCAAGGCCACGGGCTACAGCCTGGCGGACATCGCCACCGACGTGATTCTGGGGCTGAGCCTGAAGGAGCAGGGCTTCTTCGACATCTACCCCGCCGAGAAGGAACGCTGGTACGTCAAAGCGCCGGTATTCTCCTTCAACAAAATTCGCGGTCTGGACGCCTACCTGACCCCCGAAATGAAGTCCACCGGCGAGGCCATCGGCTATGACCGCACCATGACCCGCGCCCTGTACAAGGCGCTGCAGGCCTCCGGCATGAAGCTGCAAAACTACGGCACCGTGCTTGCCACCATCGCTGACCGGGACAAGGAGGAAGCGCTGCCCCTGATCCGCCGGTTCTACCGTCTGGGCTTCAACATCGAGGCCACCGCCGGCACCGCCATGTTCCTGAAGGAAAACGGCATCCGCACCCATGTTCTGGGCAAGATCAGCGACGGAAGCGACGAGATTCCCAACGCCCTGCGTCAGGGACACATTGCCTACGTCATCAACACCCGCGACCCCGGCTCCAGCGGCCGGGACGGCACGAAGATCCGCCGGATCGCCACGGAGCATAACGTGACGCTGTTTACCGCGCTGGACACCATCCGGGTTCTGCTGGATGTGCTGGAAGAAACCACG
>CAKTKF010000236.1 GCA_934569215.1 uncultured Oscillospiraceae bacterium | reverse complement strand
TCGGCGGGTTCGGCCTGAGAGGCGGGCTTGATGTCGATCTTGTAGCCGGTCAGGCGGGCGGCCAGGCGGGCGTTCTGCCCCTCCTTGCCGATGGCCAGAGACAGCTGGTCGTCGGGGACGATCACCCGGCAGGCCTTCTGGCCGGGAATTAGGCTGACGTCAATGACATCCGCAGGGCTGAGAGCCGCCCGGACATACTGGCAGGGGTCTTCGCTCCACACCACGATGTCGATCTTCTCGCCGCCCAGCTCCTTCACGACCGCGCCAACACGTCCGCCGTGAGGGCCGACGCAGGCACCCACGGGGTCGATGCCCTCCATGGCGGCGCGAACCGCCATCTTGGAGCGGGAACCGGCTTCCCGGGCAATGTTGCGGATCTCCACCTGACCCTCGGCGATCTCCGGGGTCTCCAGCTCGAACAGCCGGCGCACCAGGTTGGGATGGGTGCGGGAGACGCGGATCAGCGGGCCACGGCCCATTTTGTGGACTTCCAGCACGTACACCCGGAGCATATCGCCCTCGTGGTGGGTTTCGCCGGGAATCTGCTCGCCGGCCTGAAGCACGGCGTCGGAAGTGTCGCTGCCCTGGCCGATGCGCAGGAACATATCGCCGGTGGTGGGGTCGATGCGCAGCACGGTGCCGGTCATCAGCTCCTGTGCCTTGTTGGAATAGCTTTCGTAAGCCACGCCCCGCTCGGCTTCCCGGATGCCCTGGATGACCACCTGCTTGGCGGTCTGGGCGGCGATGCGGCCGAATTTCTGGATGTCCACGGGGATGTTCACCGGGTCGCCCACCTGGACGTCTGGGTTATAGTTCCGGGCGGCGTCGATGGGGATTTCCAGGGCGGTATCCTCCACTTCCTCCACGGCGGTCTTGACGATGTGCATGGAAAGACCTTTCTCGCTCAGGTCAACCACCACATTGTCCGCCGGGACGTCCCGGCGATCCTCCCGGTCTTTCCGGTAGGCGTTGGTCAGCGCCTGCTTCAAGCGCTCCACCATATAGTCCACAGGGATGCCCTTGAGCTTTTCCAGCTCCCGCAGAGACGCGAAAATCTCCGCGCCGATGTCCACCTTGGGGGCTTCCGCCTGCTTTTTGGCTGTCTTTCTTGCCATTTTATTCTGTCCTCCTATCAGAATTCCACACGAAGCCGCACCAGCGCGACCTCGGATTTTTCAAATGTTACGGTTTCCTTCCCCGCTTCCACGGTCAGCCTGCCGTCCTCGTAACCGCGCAGGACGCAGGGGATCTCCTTCATGCCGTTTCTGGGGCGGTAGAGCTTGACGGTGATGGGGCTGCCCAGATATTTCTGGAAATCAGAGGGGCGCTTCAGCACCCGTTCCAGTCCGGCGGAGCAAACCTCAAAATGGTAGGAGCCGGGGATCGGATCCTTTTCGTCCAGAATGGGGTCAACGGCGCGGGAGATGGCCTCGCAGTCGTTGATGTCCACGCCGCCGTCCTTGTCAATATACAGCCGCAGGAAATATTCGCTGCCCTCCCGGACGTATTCCACGTCCCAAAGCTCGCAGCCGTGTTCTTTTACGACCGGCTCGGCGAAGGCCGCCACTTGTTCGGTAACTTTCATGGATACACCCTTTCCCTGGGTCTTTCCGAAAGGGGAGTTCCCTCTCAGATACGACCTTAATCAGCAAGAAAGAGAGGCGCTCGCGCCTCTCTTTCCTACCTTCTACCTGTTTACGTTAGGATTATATCACTGTTTTTCCTGTTTGGCAAGAGGGTTTTCACAAATTCCGGGACTTTTTTTCAACATTTTGCCCAATCAACGTCCGTTTTCCCGTTCCTTCACCAGCATGGGGGTGAACATGGGCTTGCCGAAGCGGGTGACGAACCGCTGGCATTTTACCAGGAACGCGTAGTACACATTGTACCCGCAGCCCAGCATCGTCTCCGCGTTGGCCATGCCCTTGGCGAGGATCACGTCCGCGCCTGACAGCGCTGCGGCGGCGTCCTCGCTGAGCAGATCCAGCTGGGTACCCGCCACCCGGTTGCCGTTGTCGATCACCGGGAAGGGGATTCCCACGGCGGCGGCGTCCTCCCGGGTCGCGTCGTTCTGGGCGATGGCGCCCCGGACGCAGAAGGTGATGGAGATATCCGGATACGCCGCCGCGATGGCCTCGGCCAGCACCCGGTCAAAGCCGATCTCTCCGGCGTTGTCCGTCAGATACACCAGCTTCCCGCCCCGGCGCAGGTCCTGGCAAAAGTCGGCGTATGTCTGCTTGTCCAGCTCCATTTCCAGCGCCTTATCCAGCATTTCCTCCAGCTTTTCAAAGCTGACCTGTCCCTGTAAGGCGGAAAAATCCAAGTAATTGCCCAGAATGGCGAATTGCAGCCCCGCAAAGACCGGGTCTTTCGCGCCGGTCACTCTCTCCCGGATGGCAGGAAGCCGTTCCAGCACGAAGCGGTTGGAATCCAGCTTTTCCTGACGGAAGCGGTCATAGTCAAGGCCGTACATGTCGTGAAGCAGATCGGCGATCTTCGGCCCGAACCAGGGAGAGGACACCCCCTCCGGCGCGGCCAAATACAGCTTCATGATCTCTTTGGCAAAGGCCATTGCCTGCTTCTCCGTCCCCAGGGTTCGGGCGAGGGCGATGTTCCGCCGTAGAAGGCATTGCAGGCAGTAAGTGTCGATTGAGATGCTCATGGAACCTCCATAGTGTTTATAGCTTCAACAAATCCGTAAAGCTGTCGATTTTCCCGGCGTACTCCGCCGGGGTGCCAAAGCCGTAGCTTGCCCAGATGAAGGGGACGCCCGCTTCCACCGTGGCTTCGTAATCCCCCTGGGTGTCGCCGATGTAGGCGCAGGAGGTGATGTTATACTTGTCCATCAGGGTGCGGATGGTTTTTCCCTTGCTGGTGCCGGTGTCGCCGAAGCACAGATGGCCGGTGATGCAGCCGGTCAGTCCCAGCTTGGAAATGCACAGCTCCGGATAGCCCTGCTGGCTGTTGCTGACGATGAACAGCCGGTGGGTTTTTGCCAACGCTTCCATCGTCTCCCGGACGCCGGGGTAGCCGATATGGCAGGGGTTTTCGTGGAGATGGCGGTTTTCCGTCTCCATGCACCGCGCCAT
>CAKTKF010000235.1 GCA_934569215.1 uncultured Oscillospiraceae bacterium | reverse complement strand
TCGTGCCACAGCGCCAGAACGCCGCCCATGGCGACGTTGACCCTGCCGCCGGTGGCGTCGTAAAATTCCCGGCATTCCCGCAGCAGACGGATGATGTCCCCGTCCACCTCCACGGGAGCAATGCCCGCCTGATCGTTGACGGTTTTCAGATTGTTCATGTCTTCGTAGTCGTTGTAGATGTCGAACAGCCGGTGATAGCGCAGCAGCGTGTCGTGGATACCTTGGGCGGTCTCCGTGAAGGCCGTCTGGCTTTCCGCCCGGCCGCGAATCACGGTGACCGTGTCGAACAGGGTCAGAAACGTACTCTCGTAAACGGCCGGCTTTCCCCCCGCCGCTCCGGCGGCGCAGCCGGTGAGAAGACACGCAAGGGTCAGCGCCGCAAGCCATTTTTTCATATCGGTTCCCTCCATAGGGCGTTTTGCTTCCATCATAGTACCACACCCAAAAAAGGCTGTAAAGGGGGAACATATCCCGTTGCAAAAACCGGCGTTCACAAAAGATTTACACATTTTCAGTTGATATTCAGGGGCAAACGGTGCTATGCTGTTATCACTTTTCGTGCCCATTGCCTGGGTAGTTAGGAGCGCAGTATGTCCAAATTCTCCGTCAAAAAGCCGCTGACGGTTTTCGTCGCGGTGATCGCCATATTGGTGCTGGGCGTGGTGGCCTATCTCCGCATGACCCCCGACCTGCTTCCCAATATGGACTTTCCCTATGTGCTGATCATGACCACCTATCCCGGTGCAAGCCCGGAGAAGGTGGAGCAGGAGATCACCAAGCCCATGGAGCAGGCCATGTCCACACTGGATCACATCCAGGAGGTGACGTCAGTTTCCAGCGAAAACGTGGGCATGGTCGTCCTGGAATTCACCGAGGGCGTCAACATGGACACCGTGGGCGTGGATATCCAGCAGGAAATTTCCCAGCTGTCCGCTGATTGGTCGGATACGGTGGGAACGCCCTATGTGCTGAAAATCAACCCCTCCATGCTCCCCGTGGAGGTGGCGGCGGTATCCATGGAGGGCATGGACACCGTGGAGCTGACGGAATTCCTGGACGACACGCTGATGAATAAGCTGGAGGGCGTCCCCGGCGTCGCCCGGATCACCACCAGCGGCGAAATTCAGCAGGAGCTGCACGTGGTGCTGGATCAGAAGCTGATCGACAAGCTGAACGATCGGATCGCCGCCGCCATCAACGGCGAGCTGGACGATGCCGCCGCCGAGCTGAACGAGAAAAAGGAAGAGCTGGAGGACGCTCAGAAGCAGGTAGACGGAGCCCAGTCCCAGCTCAGTGCCGGTGTCAACGCCCTGATTCAGGGGGAAAAGCAGCTGACCGAGAAAAAGACGGAGCTGACGGCCATGCGGGAGGAGCTTCAGCAGCAGCTGGAGCAGGCGCAGACCGGACGGCAGCAGCTGGCGGTCGCCTACACCGCCCTGAAAGAGCTGAACGACCAGGTGAATAACGTCCTCGCCGCCCAGCAGGAAGCCCACAGCTACCTGAATACCCTCCAATCCCTGTCCGACCGGCAGAGCGCCCTGGCCGCCAAGGAGAGCAGTCTCGCCCAGCTGAAACAGGACAACGAAGCCCTGGACGGAGAGATTCAGGCACTCCGGGAGAGAATTGCGGGCATGAGTTCCGACGACGAAAGCCTGCCCGCTCTGAACGCGGAGCTTGCGGAAAAAGAAGCTGCCTACAATAACAATCAGCTGACCATCGCCCAGAGGTCGGCGGAGGTCGCGGTGGAAAAAAGCGCCCTGGAAGCGGATATGGCAGCCGCCGGAGTGACGGCGGAAACCCTGCCCACCCAGCTGGCCAACGCCGTGGCAGCCGCCGCGGCCGCGGATGCCGCGGTAGACCGCATTGACGCGCTGCTGGCGTCTCAGGGTACCGACCGGGCGGGTCTGGCCGCCTCCGTGGCGGAGACCAAGGCGCAGCTGGACACCCTGGACGAGGGCATTGCCCAGCTGGAAAGCGCATTGAAAGAGCTGGATGACGGTATGCTTACCATCGAGGACGCCCAGCAGCTGCTGAATGCGCAGAAAACCGCCGGTATGCTGCAAATCAGCACCGGCGCGGCCAAGCTGGCGGTGAGCAGCGCTGCCATTTCCCAGGGTTTAAGCCAAATCGAAAGCGGTCTGGACACCGTGGAAAGCAGCCGGGAGGATGCGCTGGATAAGGCCGACCTGAACAATATCGTCACCATGCAGATGGTGTCGCAGATTCTTGCCGCCCAGAATTTCTCCATGCCCGCGGGATACGCGGAGCAGGACGGGGTCAAATACATGGTCTCCGTTGGCGACGAGATCACCGACCAGGAGACGCTGGAAAATCTTTTGCTGTTCGACCCGGGCATTGACGGCATCGATCCCGTGCGGCTGAAGGACGTGGCGGTGGTCATGCTCACCGACAACCGGGACACGACCTATGCCAAGCTCAACGGCAAGGACGGCATCGTGCTGAGCTTTGAAAAGCAGAGTACCTACGCCACCGCCGAGACCACCAACAACATTGCCGAGCGCTTCCGGGCGTTGGAACAGGAATACCCGGGCTTAAGCTTCGTGTCCCTGATGAGCCAGGGCGACTATATCTATCTGATCGTTGACACCATCCTGAATAGCTTGCTGCTTGGCGCGGTGTTTGCAATCCTGGTGCTGTTCCTGTTCCTGCGGGATCTGCGCCCCACGTTTATTACCCTCTGCTCCATCCCCATCAGCGTGATCTTTGCCATCGTGCTGATGTACTTCACCGGCGTGACCATCAACATGATCTCGCTGTCCGGCCTTGCCGTGGCGGTGGGTATGCTGGTGGATAACTCCGTGGTGGTCATTGAGAATATCTACCGTCTGCGGGCCAAGGGCGCCAACGTCATCCAGGCCGCCGTCTCCGGCGCGAAGCAGGTGGCGGGGGCGGTGACGGCCTCTACCCTGACCACCGTCTGCGTGTTCCTGCCCATCGTGTTCGTTACGGGCATCACCAAGCAGCTGTTCACCGATCTGGCGCTCACCATGACCTATTCCCTGCTGGCCAGCCTGATCGTCTCCCTGACCCTGGTACCCGCCATGGCGTCGGGAATGCTGCGCAAGGAGCACGAG
>CAKTKF010000234.1 GCA_934569215.1 uncultured Oscillospiraceae bacterium | reverse complement strand
AAATTATGCGGTGTTGCCCAAGAATTTTTCCGCCGCCTTTTGGAATATTGTACCACAGCTGAAATTCAAAGACAAGCTTCCCCCCGCAGCGCCGCGCAATACTTTTCCAGCGCGGCCGCCGCTACCGCGCCGTCTGACGCGGCGGTTATGACCTGCCGCAAGGGCTTGACGCAGATGTCTCCCGCCGCGTAAAGCCCCTCAACGGAGGTTTTCTGATTTTCATCGGTGCGGATATACCCCCGCTCGTCCCGTTCGACAATGTCGGAAACCAGTGCCGTGTCCGGGGCATACCCGGCAAAGACAAACACGCCGATGGTTTCGCCATCCGGACTCTGGTATTCGGTGATCTCACCGGTAGCGGTATTCTGGTATTGGATACGCCGCAGGCCGTCATCGCCGGAGACCTCCCGCACCACGGTGTTGAAAAGGACGGTGATCTTCTCGTGGTTTCTGGCCTTGTCTGCCACAGAGGCAGGGCAGGCAAAGTCATTTTTTCGTATCAGAATGGTCACATGCCGGGCAAATTTCGTCAGAAAAACACTTTCCTCCGCCGCCGTAAAGCCGCCGCCGATGACAAAAACGTCCTTATTCCGGAAAAACGCGCCGTCGCAGGTAGCGCAGTAGGAAACGCCGCGCCCTCTGAAAACCTCCTCGCCCCGGAAGCCTGCCATTTTTGGCTGCGCCCCGGTGGCAAGAAGTACGCCTAAGCAGCGAAAATCCCCCGCAGAGGTTTTCACGGTTTTCCCGGCATCGAAAAGGGACAGCTCCTGTGCCTCCGCGATCAGAAATTCCGCGCCGAAAGACTCTGCCTGACGGCGCATGGTCTCGGTAAGCTCCATTCCGCTGGTTGTCAGGACGCCGGGGTAGTTTACTACCTCGTCGGTAATGGCGATCTGCCCGCCGTATCCCCGTTTCTCCAGCACAAGCGTCCGACAGCCCGCCCGGGCAAGGTACAGCGCCGCCGTCAGCCCCGCCGGGCCGCCGCCGATAACGATGACATCGTAAAGCTTTTCATTCCTCATGGGAAATTTCCCTCTTTCGTAGATATTCAGAGCTTCCATAGTGTCAGTGTGCGCTATCCGGCCAAAATCATACAATGCAGAAAGGGGAACGGCAAGCGCCGCTCCCCAAGTATTTACATGTCCAGTGCCGGATTCATAAAGTATACATTCTTCTGATCCAGCTTTTCCCGAAGCAGCTGCACTGCCTCGCCGAAGCGCTGAAAATGCACGACCTCCCGCTCTCGCAGGAATTTGATGACGTCGTTCACATCCGGGTCGTCAGAAAGCCGCAGAATATTGTCATAGGTCACCCGCGCCTTCTGTTCCGCCGCCATGTCTTCAACAAGGTCGGCCATGGGGTCGCCTTTTACCGCCATGGACGCCGCATTCCACGGAGCACCGGAAGCGGCGGTAGGGTAAACCCCTGCAGTGTGATCCACGAAATAGGGCGCAAATGCGGAATCCTTCATCTGAGAATCCTTCAGATTCCGCGTCAGCTGGTGGACGATCGCGCCAATCATCTCGAGGTGTCCCAGCTCTTCCGTCCCGATATCCGTCAACAACCCTTTCAGTTCATCGAAGGGCATGGCATAGCGCTGGGACAAATACCGCAGAGACGCGCCCAACTCGCCGTCGGGGCCGCCGTATTGGGTGATGATGATGGCGGCAAGGCGGGGATTCACCGCCGCGATTTTCACCGGATATTGCAGCTTCTTATCATATACAAACATGGTTACGCCTCCTTATTCGTCGTGTATTCCCATGGCCACGGGTCATCCAGCCATTGATAGCTCTCGGACGTCTGCGGCGTGCCGTGGTTCAGGGGGCCAAACCGTTTCTGATATTCCGCCCGTACCTTTTCCAGAAGCTGCTGGTAGCGGCGGTACAGCTCCAGCGCCTCCCGGTCGTCCCGGTGGGTGTCCAGATACAGCGCCAGCTCCTGAACGGCAAAGGCCAGCGCCTGCATCTGGGACGAAGGCGTTTCCGGCAGCTCGTTCAGATTCACCATGCCCATGAAGGGAAGATCCAGCCCGGGAAACAGCGTCCCCCGCACCAGTCCCTTCTGCGCCTCATACTGGGGCGGGTTTTCCAACTGAAAGGGAACATAGGGATTTGCCAGCGGCGCCATGGCCGGGAGCCGCCCTTCACGGCCGCTTTCCTCCTTTTTCTGGTTATCCAAAGGTCATTCCTCCTAACATTTTCGCTGAATTTGTCGCTCCGGGTCATTCTATGCGATTTTTTCAAAAAGGTTCATGACGGTAGAGAGGACGCATAGACTTTGACGAGGTGGTGTCCATGATCAAGCGAAAACTCTGGGGGCTATTGTATATTCTGATCATTCTGGGGACGCTGGCCGCGGCGGAATGGGGCTGCCGCACCGTGTCCGTCATGGTGGAAAATGCTCCGTTAAGACGGGAAAAGTGCATCATCATCGACGCGGGACATGGCGGCGAGGACGGCGGCGCGACCTCTTGCCGGGGGGTATTGGAAAGTACATACAATCTGGAAATTTCCCTCCGGTTAAATGACCTCTTCCACCTGCTAGGCTACGACACCCGAATGATCCGCACGACGGACACGTCTATATACACGAAAGGGGAGACCATCGCCCAGAAAAAAATATCCGACCTGAAAGAACGGGTGCGCATCGTCAACGAGACGGAAAACGCCCTGCTGCTGAGCATCCATCAAAATAATTTCACCGACAGCCGCTACAGCGGTGCCCAGGTGTTTTACGCCGGTACAGAGGGCAGCGCACAGCTGGCGAAACTGCTTCAGGAGAAGCTGGTGTCCACCCTGAATCCCGGCAGCAACCGAAAATGCAAAAAAAGCGACGGCGTTTATTTGATGGAACACATCAACTGCACCGGCGTGCTGATCGAATGCGGTTTCCTGTCCAATGCGGAGGAAGAAGCCAAGCTCAGCTGCGGCACATATCAGAAAAAGCTTTGCTGCGTCATTGCGTCCACGGTCAGCCAATATCTATCGAACACTTGACCGAATTGGTTTTCACTGGTATAATAAAGAAAAAAGCCAAAGGAGAAACACAATGGCGAAGGCGAAAACAGTTTTTTTCTGCACCAACTGCGGCAATGAGACC
>CAKTKF010000233.1 GCA_934569215.1 uncultured Oscillospiraceae bacterium | reverse complement strand
GTACATTAAGTGCGATGTCGCGACCATCTGCGTCGGCCTGGCGGCCTCCATGGGCGCGTTCCTTCTGAGCGCCGGCACCAAGGGCAAGCGTATGGCGCTGCCCAATTCCGAAATCATGATTCACCAGCCCTCCGCGGGCACCCAGGGTCAGATCACGGATATGGCCATCCACCTGAAGCGTCTGGAAACCGTCAAGGCGCGGATGAACCGTATCCTTGCCGAGAACACCGGCCGGTCTATCGAAGAAGTCACTGCCGCCTGTGAGCGTGACAATTTCATGACCGCAGAGGAAGCCAAGAACTTTGGCCTCATTGACCGGGTGCTTGACCACCATTAAAATTATCTAGAAACGAGGTACCGGTGTCATGGCAAAGAACACTGAGCAGCCGCCGATTCGATGCAGCTTCTGCGGGAAGCGGGAGAATCAGGCGTCACGGCTGATTGCCGGTCCTGGGGTGTATATCTGCAGCGACTGCGTTGCTGCCTGCAGCGATCTTCTGCGGCAGGAATTGGATACGGGCAGCGAGCTGAACGCCCCCGACAAGCTGCCCACACCCGTAGAGATCAAGTCCTTTATGGACAATTACATCGTGGGGCAGGACGAGGCGAAGGTCGCCCTGTCCGTCGCGGTGTACAACCACTATAAGCGCATTTATTTCGGCGCGGATTCCGATGTGGAGCTTCAGAAGAGCAACATTCTGCTCATCGGGCCAACGGGCAGCGGCAAGACCCTCTTTGCCCAGACGCTGGCGAAAATTTTGAACGTTCCCTTTGCCATCGCGGACGCCACCACCCTGACCGAGGCCGGCTACGTGGGCGAGGATGTGGAGAACATTCTGCTTCGTCTGCTCCAGGCCGCCGATTTTGACGTGGAGCTGGCGGAACGGGGCATTATCTACATCGACGAAATGGACAAAATCGCCCGCAAGAGCGAGAATACCTCCATCACCCGGGACGTTTCCGGCGAGGGCGTGCAGCAAGCGCTTCTGAAAATTCTGGAAGGCACCGTTGCCAACGTTCCGCCCCAGGGCGGCCGGAAGCATCCCCAGCAGGAAATGATCCAGGTGGACACCACCAACATCCTGTTTATCTGCGGCGGCGCGTTTGACGGTCTGGACAAGATCATCGAAAAGCGCACCGACAAGAGCGCCATCGGCTTTGATTCCCCCGTACAGAGCAAGAGCAAGCGGGATGTGGGTACATTGTTCACCCAGGTGGAACCCCATGATCTGTTGAAATTCGGAATTATCCCCGAGCTTGTGGGACGTATGCCGGTGATCACCACTCTGCGCAGTCTGTCCCGGGACGATCTGGTTCGGATTCTTGTGGAGCCGAAGAACGCCCTGACGAAGCAGTATCAGAAACTGCTGGAAATGGACGGCGTGGCGCTGGAAATTCAGCCGGAAGCCCTTCAGGCCATTGCCCAGAAGGCGCTTGACCGTCAGATCGGCGCAAGAGGACTCCGGGCGATCATGGAGAAGATCATGACAAAGATCATGTTCCTGATCCCCTCCGATCTGTCCATTCAGAAGATCATCATCACCCCCGAAGCCGTCGAGGGCGCCGACCCCGGCATCATACGGGACACCGCCCATCCCAGAGAAAAAATCTCCGGGCGCAAATAATATCTCTATTCTTCCAAGGGGGTAGTTTTTCTACCCCCTTTTTTCAAAAAGGAGGGAAGAACTTTGACTGAAACCATTTTTGCAGGGAAAATGCCCATCCTTGCCTTGCGGGGACTGTGCGTTTTCCCCGAACAGACCGTTCATTTTGAAGTCGGCCGCGGTAAGTCTATTAAGGCGCTGGAAGCGGCCATGCAGGGCGACCAGAATTTGCTGCTGATTCCCCAGAAGGATTTGCTGGTGGACGACCCGACGCTGAAAGACCTGTATGCCGTCGGCTGCATCGCCAAGGTCAAGCAGGTGCTGAAAGCCCAGGGGGAGAATCTGAGGATTCTGGTCACCGGCATCAGCCGGGGCAAGATCACCGAGCTTTCCCAGAGCGAGCCGTATCTTTCCGGCATTGTGGAGTCGGCGGGCGTGGAGGAGCCGGCGGACACCATTCGCGCCCGCGCTCTGCGCCGGGAGGCCAATTCCCTGTACGGCGTGTATCTGGAGCTGTGCGAGCATCCCGCTCAGACCGTTCAGCTGCGGATGCTGGCCAGCGAGAGCAGCGGCTTCATTGCCGACTCCATTGCCCAGAATTCCGGCATTGACTTCCCGGACAAGGCGAAAATGCTCTGCCAGCTGAACAGCATCCGCCGGTTGGAGACCGCCGTCCAGCTTCTTCGTCGGGAGGTGGAGATGCTCCGGCTGGAAGGGGACATCCAGGAGAAGACCCGCGCCGCCATCGACCAGAACCAGAAGGACTACTTCCTGCGCGAGCAGATGAAGGCCATCCGGGAGGAACTGGGGGAAGAGGACGACGAGGACGAATTTGACACCTACGCCCAGCGCATTCAGGATCTCCACCTGGAAGAGGAGACGGAGAAAAAGCTCCTGAAGGACGTGGAGCGGCTGAAAAAGCAGCCCTTTGGTTCCTCAGAGGGGGCGGTGCTGCGGAATTATCTGGACACCGTGCTGGAGCTGCCCTGGAACGTTAAGACCAAGGAGCGGGTGGACGTGGCCGCTGCCCGGAAAATTCTGGAGCATGACCATTTCGGACTGGAAAAGGTGAAGGAGCGAATCTTAGAAACCATCGCCGTCCGGGAAATGGCGCCCCAGATGCCGCCCCAGATTCTGTGCCTGGTGGGGCCTCCCGGCGTGGGCAAGACCTCTATTTCCTATTCTATCGCCCGAACCCTGAACCGAAAAATGGCGAGAATTTCCCTGGGCGGCATTCACGACGAGGCGGACATCCGGGGACACCGGAAGACCTACGTCGGCGCAATGCCCGGCCGGATTATGGCCGCCATGATCCAGGCTGGCAGCTGCAATCCTGTGCTGCTGCTGGACGAGATCGACAAATTGGGTTCCGATTACCGCGGCGACCCCAGCGCCGCCCTTCTGGAAGTGCTGGACGCGGAGCAGAACCACGACTATCGTGACCATTACCTGGAAATTCCCTTTGACCTGTCCGACGTGCTGTTTATCACCACGGCGAACACCCTGGACACCGT
>CAKTKF010000232.1 GCA_934569215.1 uncultured Oscillospiraceae bacterium | reverse complement strand
ACCGCCGCCAGTCTTCCCATTGCCATTACACCATTCGCAGACGACAGTGCCGGGAGCTACGACCCGGCACTGGCTGATTATGAAGGATATCTTTCCACCATCGACACGAGTTCCATAAAATACTATGCGCTTCGTGACATGGACGGCGACGGACAGGATGAATTGCTGCTGTATAATTCGGGAGAAACTTTGATGAAGGTGGCCGCAATTCAAAATGGCACTGCGCAGGAGATTTTGTCCGGCAATGTGCTTGATCTTTGCGAAGGCAATGTTCTGGAAGCATGGGAAGGCGGTTCCGGCGCGGAACAGCGGACGTATTACCGGGTGGAAAACCACACAGCAGTTCCGTTTGAGTGCATTATTTATAATATCGATGAAAACCAATGCTACCGGGATAGTAATTACGACTTTTATGAAGAAAATCTGATGCCCATCACTGAGGAAGAGTATAATCGGGTCGTTAACACTTATCCCGGTATGTCCTTCTGGGATTGTAACCCAAAGCCGCTTGAGAAAATGAATTCCGCAGACAGCAGTGCGGGAGATGACACCCAGCTGTTGGCCAATTACGGGGGATATCTTTCTTCAATCGACACGTATTGGATAAAATACTACGCGCTACGTGATCTGGACGGCGACGGGCAGGATGAACTGCTGCTGTTTAACAGGGACAAGACGCTTAGCAATGTGGCCGGCGTTCTAAACGGCACCGCGCGGGAAATTCTGAGCGGAAGTTCGCTTTATTTGTGTGCTGGAAATGTTCTGGAGTACTGGGGCGAGGGTTCCGGCGGAAGCGGCTGTACCTATTATCAGGTGGAAAACAAAACGGCTGTTCCGATAGAGAGTATTACTTACCGCGGCAATAATGACCAATGGTATCGGGATAGAGATTTTGATATCATGAAACAAGACCTGACACCCATTACGAACGAGGAATATCAGCGCATTGTGGACACTTATTCTCACATGAGTATAAAGGATTGCAACCCGAGGGCAATCCCGAAAATATAACATGGTGAAGGCGGGCGTAGCGCCCGCCTTCGATTTTGACTGGATTTTTCCGCTTTGATGTGATATAATGTCCGGGCATTTCAACATACAAGCGAGGGAAAACCATGAACGATAAGGAAATCGGCGAGATCCGGCGGCATCTGCGGCGGGATCGCAGCAATATCACGGCCATTTACGGCTGCTATGTGAACGACAACAAGGAGGTCATCTCCGAGTTCCGCCAGAGTACCGGCATCATGCCGGAGAACGAGTCCGACAAGTATTTTGCCCTTCTGCGCCGCTCCCTTTCCGGCGCCATCGGCAAGAATCTCATTGACATCACCTTCAAGACAAGTCAGGTGGCAGGCTCCCCGGAGCATAAAATGCTCATGGATCTGCGGGAGACCAAGCTGGCGGACGACAATCTTCGCCGGGAATTTTGCCAGAAGATCATCGACACCGTGACCATCGAGGGAAATTACCTGATTCTGCTGTGCTGCGACAGCTACGACGTTCCCTTCAAGAGCAAGGACGGCGATTCTCAGGCGGACAATTCCGACGAGACCTACACCTTCATTCTCTGCGCCATCTGCCCCGTCAAGCAGACCAAGGCGAATCTCCATTACGTCCCGGAGGAAAAGCTGTTCCACGACGGCGCGATGAACCAGATGGTCTCCGCCCCCACGCTGGGATTCCTGTTCCCGGCCTTTGACGACCGGGCGACCAACATCTATAACGCCCTGTACTACACCCACGACATCACGGCGTCTCAGGATGGGCTGATTGAGGCGGTGTTCAACACCCCGGTGCCTCAGCCCGCCGCCGAGCAGAAGAAGTCCTTCGAGGCGCTGCTCACCACGTCGTTGGGGGAGGATTGCAGCCTGGACGTGGTGCAGACCGTTCACGATCAGCTGTGCCAGCGCATCGAGCTGCACAAGGAAAGCAAGGTGCCGGAACCCCTGATGATCTCCAAGGAGGACGTAAAGGAGGTGCTGACCTCCTGCGGCGTTTCCCAGGAGCATCTGGCCAAATTCAGCGTGGACTACGACGAGACCTTCGGCTTCGAGGCCGACCTGCACCCCAAGAACATCATTGACAACAAGCATTTTGAGGTGAAGACCCCGGACGTGGTCATCAAGGTCGACCCCGCCAGAAGCGACCTGATCGAGACCCGCGTCATCGGCGGCGTGAAGTACATTCTGATCTCCGCCGACGAGAACGTGGAGGTCAACGGCGTCAATATCAACATTGCCGATTCCGAAAAGGAAACGGCCGCTGTCTGAGCGAAGAAATTTGCCCTGCACCGGAAGATGCAGGGCAAACCTATGTAATTTACTTTTTGGAATTTTCCACGGCGCCGACGATGATATCGACACACTGGTCAATGCCGAGAACGCCGGAATTCAGGCAGATACCGTAATTCTGGGACTGACCCCAGGTGCGGCCGGTGTAGTGCTGATAGTTCACGCGGCGGCGCTTATCCTTCTCGTTCAGACGCGCCTCCGGACTCTTGTCGGACTCGCCGTACAGGCGGACGATGCGGTCGGCGCGGAAGGCCATATCCGCGAAAATGAAGGTATGCAGCGCGTCGGGACGATCCTTCAGGATGTAATCCGCGTTCCGGCCGACGATGACGCAGGGGCCTTTCTCCGCCAGCTGAAGAATCACGCTGCACTGGATATTCCACAGAAAATCGGCTGTGGACAGGCCGTTCATCACGCCGGGGACGCCCTGAGGGGCGAAAGCGTAGGAAAACAGGCTGCTGCTGGGGGAATGCTCGCCGTGTTCCTCAACGAATTTGGGGGCGAAGCCGGATTCCAGGGCGACCTGATTGACTAGCTCCTTGTCATAGAAGGGAATGCCCAGCCGCTCGGCGACCTTGTGGCCGATAGTGCGTCCGCCGGAACCAAATTCACGGCTGATGGTGATGATTTTCTTTTCCATAAAGAACCTCCTTCGGAGAATGCAATGGCTTCTCCTGTTGCTATTATAGTAAAAATGCTGTCAAATGTCAAGAATTGGTTCGCTCATTTGGCAGAATTGCCGACGGCGCTTCCTCATACTATTTCTCGATAAAATGGTTAACACCATTTTATCCTGCGAATTCTTCGCAGGCCGCCGGTAGCGGCGAGAA
>CAKTKF010000231.1 GCA_934569215.1 uncultured Oscillospiraceae bacterium | reverse complement strand
ACCCCAACCGGGTCTACTCCCGGGAAGCGCTGCTGGACACCATCTGGGCTTACGAATACCGCAGCGATATCCGCACCGTGGACGTCCACATCCGCCGTCTGCGGGAAAAGCTGGAGGAAAATCCGGCGGAACCGAAATACATTTTAACGAAGTGGGGCGTTGGCTATTATTTCCGCAAATAAAAAAACCGTTTTTCGGGGCTACGGCAACACCCAGTTCCGGTATGCCATGACCTATGTGGTCACCACGCTGGTCGTGCTGATTTTTCTGAATATCTACTGTTCCGGCATCAGCCATAAGCTGTTCTACCAGAGCAAGGAATCCTCCATGATTGAAAAATGTCTGCTGGCCTCCGACGAAATTTCCACTCTGGAGGTGCTGAACAGCTCCACCGTCACCGGCATCGTCAACCAGCTGGAAAGTCTGAAGGTCACGAGGCTTGTGGTCACCGACCACAGCGGCGCGGCGCTGTACGACAGCAGCGGCGCTTCCGTGGGTACCTATGTCCTGCTTCCGGAGGTCTTGCAGGCGCTCACCGTCAGCAAACAGGCGCCCGAGGGGAATAACGTCTTTACCTGGACGTACCACGACGGCATCACCGACTCCCGGGCGGCGACCCCCATCGTCTACTATGGCACCGTGGTGGGCTGCGTATACATGACGGAGTACGATACCACCCAGGGCGCGCTGATCAAATCCTTGCAGCAGACCCTGCTTCGCATAACCCTGATGCTGGAAATCATTGTCACCGCCTTTTCCATCGCCTTTTCCAACGCCTTTTCCCGGCGTCTGAACCGGATCATGGCCTCCATGCGCATTATCCGGGAGGGGGATTATTCCCACAAGGTGGACATGGGCGGCAGCGACGAGCTGACCGTGCTGGGGGAGGAATTCAACGACCTGACGGAGCGGCTGCAAACCTCTGAGCGCAAGCGCAGTCAGTTCGTTTCCGACGCTTCCCACGAGCTGAAAACGCCCCTCGCCTCCATCAAGCTGCTCACCGATTCCATTTTGCAGAACAACATGGACATGGACACGGTGAAGGAATTTGTAGCGGACATCGGCAACGAGGCCGACCGCCTGAACCGCATGACCGCCAAGCTTCTCTCCCTCACCAGAGCCGAAACCCCCCAGCCCCAGGAGAGCGAGATCATCTATATGGCGCCCACGGTGCAGCGGGTGGCGAAGATGCTTCGGACGAATGCCAGCTGGTCGGGTGTGACCTTCTGCCTGGAGCTGGACGAGGACACCCCCGTCCTGATTCTGGAAGACGACCTGTACCAGATCGTCTTCAACCTGATTGAAAACGGCATCAAATACAACCTGCCCGGCGGAACGCTGACGGTGCATCTTGGCCGTCAGGAGGACAACGCGGTACTCACCGTCAGCGATACAGGCATGGGCATTCCCGAGGATGCGCTGGAGCACATTTTCGAGCGGTTTTACCGGGTGGATAAAGCCCGTTCCCGGAAAAGCGGCGGCAGCGGACTGGGACTTGCCATCGTCCGCACCATCGTCCAGCGCAACCGGGGCGAGATCGCCGTTTCCAGCACGGTGGGCAAAGGTTCCGTTTTTACCGTCACCTTCCCCGCCTTTGACACGGAGGTGGATAAGTCATGAAGCGGTTCCTGTGTCTTCTTCTCTGTCTTTGCCTGTTTCTGCCCGGCTGTTCCGGCGAGCTGATGAAGAACCCCGTCACCTTTTACTATCCCCGGCGGGAATATCAGTACGGCGCAGAGGACGGTGTGATCTCCAGCGAGCAGCGGGAGGCCTCCGGCCACACGAACGATCTGCGCTATCTTCTCTCCCTGTACCTGATCGGCCCGTCCAGCGACGAGCTGGTTTCTCCCCTGCCATGGGGTACGCGGCTTCTTGGGGTCAGCCGGGAAAACGGCACCGTCACGCTGGAACTGACGGACACCGCCCAGTCCATGACGGACACGGAATTCACCCTTGCCTGTGCCTGCCTGACCATGACCACCCTGTCCATCACCGGCGGGGACGAGGTCACCATCACCAGCGGCAGCCGGAGCGTCACCATGCGCCGGGACACCCTGACCCTCATTGACGACAGCACCGCTTCCACAACGGAGGAAACCAAATGAAATTCATTTCCTGGAATACAAACGGCCTGCGCGCCTGTGTGGGCAAGGGCTTTCTGGACGCCTTCACCGCCCTGGACGCCGACTTTTTCTGCTTGCAGGAGACAAAGCTGCAAGCGGGACAGCTTACCCTTCCCCTGGAGGGCTACAGCCAATACTGGAACTATGCCGAGAAAAAGGGCTATTCCGGCACGGCCATTTTCGCAAAGCAAGCCCCCGTCTCCGTCCGCTATGGCTTAGGTCAGCCGGAGCTGGACACCGAGGGGCGGCTCATTACGCTGGAATATCCCGGTTTTTTCCTCGTCACCTGCTACACCCCCAACGCCCAGCGGGGGCTTGCCCGCATTGACCACCGGTTAAAATGGGACGAAGCCTTTCGGGCATATCTCAGCGAGCTGGACAAGCGCAAGCCCGTCATCGCCTGCGGCGACCTGAACGTCGCCCACAAGGAGATCGACCTGAAGAATCCCGCCTCCAACCGGGGCAACGCGGGCTTTTCTGACGAGGAGCGGGAGAGCTTCGGGCGGCTCCTGGACGCCGGGTTCACCGACTCCTTCCGTCGTCTTCACCCGGATGCCACCGGCGCATACACCTGGTGGAGTTACATGTTCAATGCCCGGGCGAACAACGCAGGCTGGCGCATTGACTATTTCCTCGTCTCCGACCGCATCGCGGACAAAATCACCGCCACACCCATCTATTCGGACATTCTGGGCTCCGACCACTGCCCGGTGGGGCTGGAAATCGAATTATAACGTCAAAACGGCAGGAACGTTTTTCCGTTCCTGCCGCTCCTTTATTCCGGAATCTCGATTCCCACCTGCTCCCCTTTCCGAACCAGATAGCTTTTTTTCAGACGCTCTATGTAGGCAAAGGGTTCCTCCGGGGAAATGGGGATAAATGTCCCGGCGGGCTTGTCATGCTTGGGCAGGAGAGAAAACGTCAGCTCTCCCTCCCCCAGCCGCTTGATTGGCAGCGAGGTATTCAGCCCGAAGCCTCCGTCCACCGGCACCACCAGCCCCAGACTTTCCCGC
>CAKTKF010000230.1 GCA_934569215.1 uncultured Oscillospiraceae bacterium | reverse complement strand
TGTTCCTCCCGCAGCATTTCGTGAACCATTTCCGCTGAGGGATGAAGCACGGTGCCGCGGAGGCAGGACAGGATCGCGTTGCGTTTTTTGAATTGCTTGGTGGCCGCTTCCATAGGCACCTCCTTTGGTTTGCTTTATTTAAGAACAATTCTTATTTACATCTGAAGTATAGCACGCAGTACTTCATTTGTCAAGAGCAAAATGAGAATTATTTGCATTTATTTTCCAGAAAAATGCGGCTGCTATACGCAGCAAATCGTCCGCTGACTGTGCGCAGTCAGCGGACGATTCATCACAATTTGGCGATATCGGCGACCAGAGCATCCACCTCGGCCTGCGTGGTAGCCCAGCTGGTGCAGAAACGCACGACTGTTCCCTGCTCCGCGGCCCCTTCTTCCTCAAAGTAGTAGCCCTGTGCCAGCGCTTCCTTCTGCCGCTGGGTCAGAATGACAAACTGCTGATTGGTGGAGCTTTCCACCCAGAAGGGAATGCTCTTCGCCGCGAATGCTTCTCTGATCTGCATGGCAAGTGCGTCGGCGCGCTTCGTTTTCTCAAAATACTCGCCGTTTTCCAGCATGGTCGCGAATTGCAGACCCATCAGCCAGCCCTTGGCCAGCACCGCGCCGTGCTGCTTCATGTACGCCTTGAAGCGGTATTGAAGCGCGGGTTCGGTAATGACCAGCGCCTCGCCGAACAGTGCGCCGCACTTCGTCCCGCCGATGTAGAACACGTCCGTCAGTTCCGCGAAATCCTTCAGGGTCAGGTCGTTGTCCACCGCCCCCAGACCGTAGCCCATTCGCGCCCCGTCCACGAACAGATACATGCCGTATTTCCGGCAGACCCCCCGGATGCTTTGCAGCTCCTGCTTGGAGTACAGCGTCCCCTTCTCGGTGGGGAAGGACAGATACACCAGCTTCGGCTCCGTCAGGTATTCCGGCGCGCCGCCGTCATAATACGCCGCCGCACATGCGGCGACTTGCTGGGCGGTGATTTTCCCATCGGTGTTGGGAAGCGCGAGGATTTTGTGCCCCGTGTTTTCGATGGAAGCGGCTTCGTGGCAGTTGATATGTCCGGTGTCGGCGGCGATGACGCTCTGGATGGGGGACAGCGCCGCCGCAATGACCACGAGATTTGCCTGGGTCGCGCCGGGTACGAATTTGATCAGGGCGTCCCCAGAGGAAACCAGCTGCTTGATGACCGTCTCGGCACGTTGGCACCAGATATCCTCGCCGTAGCCCGCGAAACTGTCAGTGTTGGTGGCGGTCAGGGCGCTCAGGATGGAGTCCAGCGCCCCGTGGTTGTAATCGTTGTTGAATCGAATCATGGCTTTACTCCTTTGTCTCTGCGTTCAGCGCGTCCACCACGATGTCCGGGTAGGGGTTGGCGATCACGGTGCGGTAGGTGTGGTAGATCACCATGCCGGGCTTACCGTTGGGGATTTTTTTCACCTGCTTCACCGCCGTCACGTCCACGGGGATGTTCTGCCCGCCCCCGGTTTCGGCGTAGTAGGCGGCCAGCTGCGCCGCCTGCGTAACGGTGTCGTCCGGGGGCGTGGTGCCGCCGCAGGAGATGATGACGTGGGAGCCGTGCACCTTGGAGGCATGGCACCAGATGTCGTCCTTCCGGGCAAGGCGGAAGGTCAGCTCGTCGTTCTGGCGGTTGTTCCGGCCGACGTAGATCGGGTAGCCGCCGGTGCTTTCAAACCGCATGGGCGGCAGCTTGGCTTGCTTCATGCGCTTCCGGTCGGTGTCGGGACGGAGGTATCCGCCCTCCTGCAGCTCCCGGCGAATTTCTTCCAGCTCCCCCTCGGTACCGGCGCGGTTCAGCTCCTCCAGCACGCTTTTCAGGTAGTCCAGCTCCAGCCGCCCCAGCTCCAGCTGCTTCGTCAGCTCTTTCTCCGCGTTTTTCATCCGGGCGTAGTCCTTATAATACTTGGCGGCGTTCTGGTTCGGGGAGAGAATGGGGGAAATGGGAATGTCCACCGGCCGCATTTCCTCGTCGTAGAAGTCCTCGCACTGGACGGTAGTCTGCCCCTTCACGATGCGGTGGAGATTGGCCGTGAGGATGTCCCCCAGCTGGCGCAGACGCTCCCGGTCGTAGGTGGCTTCCAGCTCTTTTTCCTGAATGGCCAGCTTTTTCGTCAGACGGCCGCACAGATTCTGAACGGTCTTGCGCACGGCCTGGCCCTTCTGCCGCATGGCGTCCTTCTGATCCCGGACGGTGTAGTACATGTCCAGGAGCTTGCCGAAGGACTCGGCGCGGCGGCACTCGCCGTATTCCCGGATGGGGCAAAAGGAAAACTGCTTCGGCGTGCCGTCCGGGAGGGCATAATAATAGGGCGCGGGATGGTTCAGATGCTCGTGGAAGAACAGCGACAGCTTATCGGCGGTGGCGTCCACGTCCAGAGAATCGATTCGGGCATCCGTGCTTCCGGCGGCGTACAGCGCCGCCTCCCGGCATACCAGCGGGGACAATCCGCCAACGGTGTCCATCAGCCGGTCGGCCAGAACGTCCGCGCCGGGGGCTGCGAGCAAGTTTACATAACGCTGGACATCGCCCTCCGGGGCACTGTCCAGCAGGTTCAGCTTCATGACCGGCTCCGGCGGCTGATACATGAGACCCGGCAGCGCCGCCCGCTTGGCGCTTTCGTCAAGGCCGATGCGCCGCAGGCAGTCCAGAATCCGCCCCTCAGGGGACAGTAGATACAGATTGCAGGTGCGTCCCATCAGCTCGGCCACCAGTGTCTTCTGCACCGGGAATCCCATTTCGTCGGCGCAGTCGAACCGAAACGCTGCCGCCCGCTCCATGGGGGGCTGGGAAACTTCTGTCAGCTTCGCCCCCAGAAGGTGCTTGCGCAGAAGCATACAGAACATGGGCGGCTGCGCCGGATTCTCCGGAGAAGCCGCCGTCAGATGCAGCCGGGGAGCGGTGGGATTGGCGGCGAAAAGCAGCTTTTCCCGCCCCTCCTGGCAGCGCAGATGAACAATAATGGTATCTCTGGCGGGTTGGTGGATTTTCTCCACCCGCGCGCCGATGCACCGGGTGCGGACTTCCTCCAGTACGGCGGATAAGAAAAAGGCATCAAATGCCATGGTGCAGTTCCTCCTGATCTTCCATAACGGCCTTGAACAGCGCGT
>CAKTKF010000229.1 GCA_934569215.1 uncultured Oscillospiraceae bacterium | reverse complement strand
ATCCTGTCCGCTTCCCGGATGGTAGACAGGCGGTGGGCGACGATGAAGCTGGTACGCCCGCGCATCATGGTGTCAAATGCCTTCTGAATCTTGATCTCCGTCCGGGTGTCGATGGAGGAGGTCGCCTCGTCCAAAAACAGCATGGGCGGCAAACACAGCATCACGCGAGCAATGCACAGCAGCTGCTTCTGTCCCTGAGAAAGGCTGCCGCCGGATTCCCCGATGACGGTGTCGTAGCCCTGGGGCAGACGCAGGATGAAGCTGTGGGCGTGTGCCTGCTTTGCGGCGGCGACGATCTCTTCGTCGCTTGCTTCGGGCTTACCCATGGCGATGTTCTCCCGGATCGTCCCGGCCTTCAGCCAGGTGTCCTGAAGCACCATGCCCACGCTCCGGCGCAGTTCGCCCCGGTTCATTTTCTGGGTGTTTACTCCGTCGAGAAGAATTTCGCCCCCGTCCGGGTCGTAAAACCGCATGAGAAGATTGATAAACGTGGTCTTTCCGCAGCCCGTGGGACCGACGATGGCCACCCGCTGGCCGGGCTTGACGGACAGGTTGAAATCCCCAATAAGGGGCTTGTCCGGCGTGTAGGAGAAGCGAAGATCCTTGATCTCCACTGCGCCCTCCACCTTCTCGGGGCGTTCCGGATGCTCCGGCTCCGGGGAGCGCGCCGGGGCTTCGATCAGCTCGAACACCCGCCCCGCGCAGGCCAGCGCGTTTTGCAGCTCCGTCACCACGCCGGAAATCTCGTTAAAGGGCTTGGTATACTGGTTGGCGTAGTTCAGGAAGCTGGTCAGATTGCCCACGGTGATGCCGCCGGAAATGGCGATCAGCGCGCCGCTTAAGCCCACGCCCGCATACACCACGGAGTTGACGAACCGGGTGCTGGGGTTTACCAGAGACGAGAAGAAAATTGCCCGCAGAGACGCCTTTTGCAGCCGATCGTTAATCTCGTCGAACTGCTCCATGGAGGCTTTCTCATGGCCGAAGGCCTGCACCACCTTGATATTGCCGATGGTCTCGTCGATCAGGCCGGTCTGCTCGCCCCGGGTAACGGACTGGAGCTTGAACATGGAATACGTCCGGGTGGCAATGAAATTCGCCACCAGCAGCGACAGCGGCGTGATGCACACCACCACCAGGGCAATGCCCCAGTGAATGCGAACCATGAAAATAAGCGTCCCCAGAATGGTCATCACGCCGGTAAACAGCTGGGTAAAGCCCATGAGCAGTCCGTCGGCAAAGGTGTCCACATCGGCGGTCACCCGGCTGACCACGTCGCCCTGGGGCTGCTTATCGAGATAGGAAAGGGGCAGCACCTGAATGTGCCGGAAGGCTTCGTTCCGGATGTCCCGGGTGACGCCGTAGGTCATGTGGTTGTTGATCTGATTCATGAGCCACTGCGCCAGCGCCGCCACGGCGGCGCAAATCGCCACATTGCGCAGGTAGCCCCACATGGCGGAAAAATCCACCCGCCCGGCGTCAATAATGCAGTCAATGGCATTGCCCACCAGAATAGGGATATACAGGCTCATAACCACATACAGTGTCGCCAGCAGCAGCGACGCAACCAGCCCTACCCAATAGCGCCGGATGCGGCGCAATACCTTCCGCAGGATCGCCATCTGATTAGCCATTTTGCACCGCCTCCTTGGGGAACTGGGAATAGTAAATTTCCTGGTAAACCGGGCAGGATTTCAGAAGCTCGTCATGGATACCCTTGCCCGCCAGAACGCCGTCGTCCAGCACCAGGATTTCGTCCGCGTACCGCACGGAGGCCGCTCTCTGGGAGACGATGAAGGTCGTGGGCGGATCATCCATTCTGCGGATGGCCATACGCAGCTGCGCGTCGGTGGCATAGTCCAGTGCGGACGCGCTGTCGTCCAGAATCAGGATGCGGGGCTTGCGCACCAACGCCCGGGCGATGGTCAGGCGCTGACGCTGACCGCCGGAGAAGTTAACGCCCCCCTGCTCCACAGGCGCGTCCAACTCGTTTTCCTTGCCCTCGACCACTTCCTTGGCCTGTGCGACGGTCAGCGCTTCCCACAGCTCGTCATCCGTGGCGCTGCCGTTGCCCCAGAGCAGATTCTGCCGGATGGTGCCCTTGAACAGCACCGCCTTCTGGGGAACGACGCCGATGGCCTGCCGCAGGGACGTCAGGTCATACGCCCCCGTCTCCACGCCGTCCAGCAGCACCTTTCCTCCGGCCGCGTCATACAGTCTGGGGATCAGGTTCACCAGGGTCGTCTTGCCGGAACCGGTGCCGCCGATGATGCCGACGGTCTGCCCCGGCTGGGCGGTAAAGGAAATATGCTCCAGGGAGGGGCTTCCTGCCCCGTCATACCGGGCGGTCACATCCCGGAACTCCACCTGTCCCTTCAAATCCGCAGCCGTGCGGGTTCCGTTCTCCTGGCCGGGTTCCATATCCAGCACGGACGCTACCCGGTTTCCGCAGGCGACGGCCTTGGTGATGGTGATGATCAGGTTTGCCATCTTGATCAGCTCCACCAGAATCTGGGACATATAATTGTAAAGCGCGATGACCAAGCCCTGGGTCAGCACACCGCTTTCCACCTTCAGTGCGCCCACATTCACCAGCAGCACCACCGCCAGATTGATAACGACATAGGTCACGGGATTCATCAGGGCGGAAATCCGTCCCGCGGACAGCTGCTTGCGGGTCATGTCCTCCGTTTTTTCCTCAAAGGAGGCAACCTCCGCGTCCTCCTTGCAGAAGGCCCGCAGCACCCGAACACCCGTCAGATTCTGCCGGGATGCGGACGTCACGCTGTCAAGGGACGCCTGCACCCGCCGGTACATGGGCATGGTGATCAGCATAATGCCGAAAACGATGATGCACAGCACCGGAATGACCCCGGCAAACACCAGCGCCGCCTGAAAATCAATGGTAAAGGCCATGATCATGGCGCCGAACACCACGAAGGGCGAGCGCAGCAGCAGCCGCAGCGTCAGGTTCACGCCGTTCTGCACCTGATTGATGTCGGAGGTCATCCGGGTAATCATGGTGGAGGCGCCCAGCTTGTCGATCTGGCTGTAGCTCAACCCCAGAATATGCTCCAGCACCGTATGCCGCAGCCGTGTGGAAAAGCCCACCGCCGCCACAGCAGAAAAATACTGTGCC
>CAKTKF010000228.1 GCA_934569215.1 uncultured Oscillospiraceae bacterium | reverse complement strand
GTATCTGAACACCGCCGACGCAAACGAGCTTGCCAAGCACTGCATGGAGGATATTGACGCCACCTTTGTGGAAAAGGTTGCCAAGGGCGACATCATGGTGGCCGGGTGGAACTTCGGCTGCGGCTCCTCCCGGGAGCACGCGCCGCTGGTCATCAAAACCTGCGGTACCGGCTGCGTCATTGCCAAGTCCTTTGCCCGGATTTTTTACCGCAACGCCATCAACATCGGCCTTCCCATTCTGGAATGCGAAGCGGCGGCGGAGGAAATTCAGCCCGGGGACGCGGTGACAGTGGACTTTGACACCGGCGTTATCACCGATTCCACCACCGGGAAGACCTATCAGGCGGAACCCTTTCCGGACTTTATCCAGAACATTATTCAAAAGGGCGGGCTGCTGGCCTCCCTGAAAGAGGTGTGACACCATGAACAGGAAAATTGCGGTGATCCGCGGCGACGGCATCGGCCCCGAGATCGTGGCGCAGGCCGTGGGTGTCTTGAACAAAGTCGCAGAGCTTTACGGCCACAGCTTTTCCTACGCGGATGTGGACATGGGCGGCTGCGCCATCGACAGGTTCGGCGACCCGCTGCCCCGGGAAATGCTGGAAAAGTGCCTTGCTTCCGACAGTGTTCTTCTGGGCGCGGTGGGCGGCCCCAAGTGGAACGACGTTCCGGGGAATCTGCGCCCGGAAAAAGGGCTTCTGCGCCTGCGCGCCGGTATGGGCGTCTACAGCAACAACCGCCCCGCGAAAATCTGGCCGCAGCTGGCCTCTGCCTCGCCGCTGAAACCGCAGATCGTGGAAAAGGGCATTGACTTTATCATTGTAAGAGAGCTGATCGGCGGCATCTACTTTGGCAAGCACGAAACCGTTACCGAAAGCGGAGAAACGGTGGCCGTGGACGAGCTTCGCTACTCCGAAAGCGAGATTCGCCACATCGGCCGCATCGGCTTTGAAACCGCCCGGAAGCGGCGCGGAAGGCTGTGCAGTGTGGAAAAGAGCAACGTTCTCGATTCCTCCCGGCTCTGGAAGAAGGTCATGCACGAGCTGGCGAAGGAGTATCCCGACGTCGCACTGACCGACATGCTGGTGGACAACTGCGCCATGCAGATCGTGAAAGACCCCAGCCAGTTTGACGTGATCGTGACGGAGAATATGTTCGGCGACATTCTGTCCGACGAGGCATCCATGATTACCGGCTCCATCGGCATGATCCCGTCGTCCTCCCTGGGCAGCACCGGTTGCGGTCTGTACGAGCCGATTCATGGCTCCGCCCCGGACATCGCAGGCAGGGACATTGCCAACCCCATCGGCACCATTCTGGCCGCTGCCATGATGCTGCGCTATTCCTTCGACATGGCCGAGGAAGCGGACGCCATCGAAAACGCGGTATCTGCCGTTCTGGACGAGGGCTATCGCACGGCAGACATCCTTCCCGCCGACCCCGCAGGCTGCATTCGGGTGGGCTGCATCCAAATGGGAAGCCTGATTCGGGAACACCTGAAAACCAGGTAACACTTTCCCGCAAATATAAGAAAAGGCAAGCCGTTTCGGCTTGCCTTTTTCTGTGAAATTATGCCAGAATGGGCTTCAAAGCGTCGGCGAGAATCTTTTCCTGGGCTTCGGCTTCCACCAGATTTTTACCCAGGGTGGTAAAATAGGTCTTGATCTTCGGCTCGGTGCCGGAGGGACGGACGATGACCGTTGCGCCCCCTTCCAGACGGTACACCAGCACGTTGGCGGCAGGCAGGCCGGTCTGGGCGGTGTTTTGGTAGTCGGTGATTTTGGCCACCTTGTAGCCGCCGATCTCCACAGGGGGCTTCTCCCGCAGGGAGGCCATGATACCGGCCATCTTGTCCATGCCGGACAGACCGGGGAACTCGAAGGAGTTTACCTTGTTCAGATACCGGCCGTACTTGGCGTAAATGGCTTCCAGCCGCTCCTTGATGGAGGAGCCGATGGAGCGGTAGTAGGCGGCCATTTCGCAGATCAGCATGGAGCCGATGATGGCGTCCTTGTCCCGAACGTAGGGGCCTGCGAGGTACCCGTAGGATTCCTCAAAGCCCAGAATGAACCGCTCCACCTCACCGGCAGCCTCCAGTTTGGCGATCTGATCGCCGATCCACTTAAAGCCGGTGAGCACGCTGCGCATTTCCACGCCGTAATTTGCGGCCACGATGTCCGCCAGAGGGGTGGACACCAGAGATTTCACCGCCACGGGGCGCTTGGGCATGGTACCCTTCTCAATACGACCCTGGCAGATGTAGTCCAGCAGCAGCACGCCCACCTCGTTGCCGGAGACCAGTTCGTAGGAGCCGTCGGGGCAGCGGATGGCGATGCCCACCCGGTCGGCGTCGGGGTCGGTGGCCAGCATCAGGTCGGCGCCGGTCTTCTCGGCCAGCTCCAGACCCAGCCGCAGCGCCTCGAAAATTTCCGGGTTGGGGTAGGGGCAGGTGGGGAAGTTGCCGTCGGGGTACTGCTGTTCGGGGACGATGGTGATATCGTCAATGCCGATGTCGTGAAGCACCCGGGTGACCGGCACCAGACCGGAGCCGTTCAGGGGGGAGTACACCAGTTTCAGCCCGGCGGTTTTGCAGATGCCGGGGCGGACGGCGCAGGCTTCGATGGCGCTGTACAGCGCCTCCTTGCAGTCCTCGCCCACGTATTCGATCAGCCCCTGAGCGATGCCGTCTTCAAAGGACATCATCTTCGCGCCGGTGAGAATGTCGGTTTTCTGAATTTCCGCGTACACCACGGCGGCGGCATCGTCCGTCATCTGGCAGCCGTCGGGGCCGTAGGCCTTGAAGCCGTTGTACTTGGCGGGGTTGTGGGAGGCGGTGATCATGATGCCGGCGTTCGCCTTGTAGTACCGGGTGGCAAAGGACAGGGCGGGGACGGGCATCAGCGCGTCGTAAATCCGAACGTGAATGCCGTTCGCGGCCAGAACGCAGGCGGCGTTCCTGGCGAACACGTCGGAATTGATGCGGCTGTCGTAGGAAATGGCGACCAGCTGACTGCCGCCCTGGGTCTTGACCCAGTTCGCCAGACCCTGGGTGGCCTGCCGGACGACGTAAATATTCATCCGGTTGCTGCCCGCGCCCAGAATGCCCCGCAGACCCGCGGTGCCGAATTTCAGCGCCACGGC
>CAKTKF010000227.1 GCA_934569215.1 uncultured Oscillospiraceae bacterium | reverse complement strand
AGTTCAGCCCCGCCCCCCTGTCAAGATTCCGGGGCGGCGGGGTTTGTAAGGATATTCTAAAGAATCCATTAAGATTTAATTAAGGGGTCTGCGCGCGGGGCAGCCCCAGCCGGGGAATCCGCCTATTTTCTCACATAATCCCTTCAAAAAGCGGGGAGTTATTCCAGAAATTTCAAGTTTTTGCAACTTCCGGAAAATTTAACCATTAGCCCCTCATGTACTCCATGCCCAGCATATCCCGCATTTTGTAGTAATTGGGAAGATTCCGCCAGCCCGCGCCTACGGTGACGTCGGCCGAGGCCACGATCTTGGTGTCCGGCAATGCCTGGGACAGCTGGTATGCGCCGCCCCGATCCACCATCCAAAGATTCTTCAGCCAGGTCATCTGCATCAGCGGCTCCACGCTGGGGTAGGTCAGGCCGATGTTCAGGTCTTCCAGAGAAGTGCAGCCCACCAGCGGAGTGAAGTCCTTCACGGCGCTCCAGTCCAGCTCCAGGAAAATCAGCTCCTTACAGCTGCTGATGGGGGAAATGTCCTGCAGCTGCCCGTTGTGGGCGAGGATCAGAATTTGCAGATGGGGCATTCCCTTCACAAAATCGATGTTGGTCAGACCCATATGCCCCACATCCACGCAGAGCATATCCTCGCAGTAGCGCAGGTTGTAGGCATCCTCGTCCAGAAAATAGTAAACATGCTCCCGAACGGGCATAAAGGTGGTGTCATCCGTCCGCGCGGTGAGCTTTTTGCCCAGCTGCACCGTCCAGACGAGCTTGTAGCTGTCCCGTACCCGCTCCCGGAGGGCGGCCAGCTCCTCGTTGTCCAGGCCGCATTTGCCCAGGAACACCTGCTTGGCGTCGGACAGATAGGACATCTTCTTTTCCAGATCCTCCAGGTTCAGGGTAACAGCCGGTACTGTACTTTGGGTTTCCTTCGTACTTTGGGTTCCGGTCGCAGTGCCGGTTGTGGTCTGCGTTTTGGTCGTGGTCTGGGCACCGGCCGCAGTCTGCGTCCCTGCCGCAGTAGCGGTGGTGGTCTGAGCGGCGCTGCTTTCCAGAACGGCGGAAAGATCGACCTCCTTCGTGTCGTCCGGGAAGGAAACGCCCGCGATCTCCACCTCCCAGCTGATGTCTGCCTTGGGATAGGTACTGCGCAGCTGGGCAACCGTCTCCGGGTCGGCCTCGGGGTTCTTAAGATGCAGCGTTTTCAGCTCCGGCAAAAGCTGAAGCAGCTCCAGCTCCCCGTCGGTCACACCGGTGACATCCAGCTCCTGCACCGTGTCTGGGTAGGTCTTCGTGCCGAAGCGCAGGGCAAAGGAAAGCCCCTTCTCCTGGCAGAAATCCCGCAGCTGCGTCATCTGCTCCGGCGTCCGGCAGCCCACCGCCGTCACCGCCGTCAGCTCCGGTAAATATGTAAGCAGATTGATTTCCTCTTCCGTGATGCCGGAAATGCTCACCACGGCGGTATCCTGAGGGTACTCTCTGCCATCGATGGTCACCGTGTACTCCACCGTCACCTCCGGGCGGCGGGCGGTCAGCGCGGCCAGCTGGGGATAGTCCGTGCATTTCTGGGCCTCCACGGTTTTCAGCCGGGTGAAATAGTCCAGCGTCGCCACGTCCTCATCCGTGAGGGAGGTCACGTACAGCACATCGGTATCCTGATCATAGGTCTTCCCCTGGAAGGGAATCCGCCAGAGGATTTCGCTGTTCGGCGCTTTTTTCCGCAGCTTGTCATAATCCGCCGTCGTGACGTCGGCAAAGCGGAGATCCAGCACGTCGGCATTCCGGGAATAAAACGTTCCCGCCACCCACACATGGGTCAGCAGAAACCACACGGCAATCCCCACCGCAAGCAGCGCAGCCGCAAGCACGATGAGAAGCACCGGATTCAGTTTTCTTTCTTTTTGGTACATGTTTCCATCCTCCCTAGCACCCTACTATTATGGTCTTTGTCCGCGGATAAGTCAAGGGATTTTTCTCCCTAAAATCCGGCAAAAATCGCCCTGGGCGGAAAATGCTCTCCGGAAATCCCGGCGCCCCCGCGAATAGGGAAGCTCGAATTGATCGGCGAGAGCTGACAGCGAGAGATTTTTCACCAGATGAAGGCTTCAAAAGCGGAGGCATCCTTCGTGTATTTCCCGCTCTCGAAACCGCACAGCTAGGGAAGCAGATTCGCTGCTCATCCGAAGACGATTTATTCAGAGATTCCTCAGTATCAGGCATAAGGAAAGCCTGAAACAGGAATTTCCCCGTTCCAGGCTTCTGTTTTTACGCTTTACAGCACATGCACGCCGTCCGGCTCGAAGGTCAGGGCGCAGGTCTCGCCTACCTGATAGATCCGATGGTTCTTGGGGTTGTAGTCCGTCAGCTTTACCAGGGTATCGCCCACCATCACGTGGTAGTTCTGATACGCGCCCATGAAGCAGCTGAGAACCACGCGGCATTTCAGGTTCCCCTCCGGAACAAGCCCGGCGGACTCCGGCCGCAGAACGATGGTGTAATCCTCCCCTACCGCCATGTTCTCGGCGGCTGCTACCCGAACCTGGGTGTCCGCCAGCTGCAGCACGCCGCTGCCGCCCTCCAGCGCCACGCACTTGCCCCTCAGGAAGTTGGCTTCGCCGATAAAGTCGGCAACGAACTCGCTGTTGGGGTGATAGTAGATTTCCTGGGGGCTGCCGATCTGGGCGACCACGCCCTTGTTCATGATGATGATGGAATCCGACAGCGCCATGGCCTCGCTCTGGTCGTGGGTGACGTAGATGGCGGTGATGCCCGTGGCCTGCTGGATGCGGCGAATTTCGGTACGCATACTCACCCGAAGCTTTGCGTCCAGATTGGACAGCGGCTCGTCAAACAGCAGTACACCCGGCTCCAATACCAGCGCCCGTGCCAGGGCGACACGCTGCTGCTGGCCGCCGGAAAGCTGGTTGGTCATCCGCGCCTCCATGCCGGACAGCTCCACCAGCTCCAGGATGCGGGTGACCCGCTCCTTGATTTCGTCCTTGGGAACCTTGCGCAGCTTCAGGCCGTAGGCCACGTTGTCAAACACGTTGTAGTGGGGCAGCAGAGCGTAGCTCTGGAACACCATTGCCGTGTCCCGCTTGTTGGGGGGCAGCGCATTGATAGCCTCGTTGCCCAGGTAAATTT
>CAKTKF010000226.1 GCA_934569215.1 uncultured Oscillospiraceae bacterium | reverse complement strand
CTTCAAAATCCTCCTCCGTGTCCGGGGCGAGGATGGTCAGATGCACGTTATACTCGGATTTCGCGGCGTTCGCCCCGGCGAAAACCGACTTCCAGAACTCCGTGGTGGCGGATTTGGCGATGAGATAAATATTGTACGACCCGCTGCTCTGGCGCGCACCGGCGCAGCCGGAAAGGCACACCAGCAGCGCCAGGAGGACGGCTATCCACTTAATGCTTTTCATACTCCGCCTCCTCCCGTACCTTCGGCATACGCACCGTTACCTTCGTCCCCTCGTCCGGGACGCTTTCAATGGTGATACCGTAGGCGTCGCCGAACCAGATCTTCAACCGGTCGTTGACATTCTTGATGCCGATGCCGGACTTTCCGTCGGGCTTCCGGCGGAAAATTTCCTCGATCTGCTCCGGCTCCATGCCCACGCCGTTGTCCTCCACCGTAAAGAGGACGTCCTCTCCCTCGGCGCGGACGCGAATTTCAATGTGTCCCTCGTCCACCAGGCCGTTGACGCCATGGTAAATGGCGTTCTCGATGATGGGCTGGAGGGTGATCTTGTTGCACAGGTACTCCGTGCAGTCCTCCTCCACGTCAAAGTGATAGGAAAACTGCTCCTTATAGCGCACGCTCTGGATCTGCAGGTAGCTCTGGGCGTGCTGCACCTCGCTGCGGATGGGGATCAGCTCGTGACCCTTGCTGATGCTGATGCGGAACAGCCGCGCCAGGGCGTTGACCATCACCACAGCCTCCGCGTTCTTCCCCTGCTCGCACATCCAGGAGATGGAGTCCAGGGTATTATAAAGGAAATGGGGGTTGATCTGCGCCTGTAGGGCTTTCAGCTCCGTCTTGCGCAGATTGACTTCCTCACTGCGCACCGTAGCCATGAGCTTCTGGATTTTCCTGACCATGTGGTCAAAGGACGCCGACAGGTTCTCCACCTCCCGGACGCCGGTGACTGGCTCATAAGAAAAGCCCTCGCCGGTTTTTTCAAAGCTCTGCATGGCGACGATCAGATCGTGAATGGGACTGGACAGCACCCGGGAGAGCATCAGGCTCAGCAGCACCGCCGCAATCAGGATAAACAGCGTGCCGATGAAGGAGACGCGCATGATCTCCCGCAGGGCGTCGGTGATCAGCTCCTGAAACGAGCTGACGCCCACCACCCGCCAGATGCCGTTTTCCAGAGTCTGGACAGTGTAAATGGTGCTTCCTTCCACGTGCGTCCCATCCGGAAGGGAGGCCGTCAGGGCGGTGTTTTCGCTTTTCAGCTCGGAATAGATGAGCTGCTGTTGAGGGTGGTAAACCAGGTTTCCCTCCGTATCCTCCAGGAAGCAATATCCCCGCTGGCCGATGCCCACGCCGCTGATGTAGGTGGAAATATTGGAGCAGCTCACGTCCACGGCGATGTACCGCTCCCCCTCTCCGGTGAGAGACGGGCGGATGATGGTCACCACCCAGGGGTAGTCCTCCACAAAAATCGACATGACATGGGGCGCGGAAATGTAGCCGCCCGCGTAAAGCTCCCGCTTGTCCGGGTCAAAGGAGAGGTTTTGCAGAATATCCTCCCGCAGGCGGTGTCCAAGGCTGTAGCAGTTGCGCATCTCCCCCTCCGCGTCGTAGGTGGTGACGGCCACCACGTCGGTGCGGATCTCCAGGAACGCCTCGAACCGCGCCTCCCGTTCCTCCGCGGGCAGGTCGAGATAGCCGGTCAGCAGCGTCACCGCGTCGTTCATGTCCTCTAGGTATTCGTTCATGGTGCTGCTGGCCTGGGCGATGGCCTGACGGCTGGTGGTCTCGGCGTTGCGCAGCAGCGTCCGGCGGTAGGTCTGCATAAAGACCAGATTGGCGCACAGAAGCACGCTCACCGCAACTGCCGTGAGCGTGAGCACCATGATTAAATTCATGCTGAGCCCCTTTTTCTTCATGCGTCGGCCTCTTTCTGTTCCTGACGCATCCGCGCCGGAGACTTTCCGTAGTATTTTTTGAAGCAGTAACCGAAATAGCTCTGGTCAGCGTAGCCGCAGCGCCGCGCCACCTCAGCAATGCGGCTGTTGCCGCTCCGCAGCAGCTTCAGCGCCACGTCCATCCGCTTCTGGATCAGCAGATTCATGAAGGTGTCACCGTAAAATTTCTTGATGTTCGCTCCCAGGTAATTGGCGCTGATGTGCAGCCGCTCGCTGACGGATTGCAGCGACAGCTCCTCGTCCATATATTCCTTCTCGATGATCTTCAGCGCACGGGCGCAGAGCATGGCCATATCGTCCCAGCCCCCGGCGGCGTACAGCCCGCCGCCGCTGCGGGCGATTTTCAGGGCTTCCATGGCTTCCAAATAGGCGGCGTGTCCTTCGCTGAGAGACGCATACTCCTTGCTTATGCCCGCCAGCGCTTCGGCGCCCAAAGCGCGGCGGGTGGCCTGCCGCAGCTCGTCCAGGGAAGCATACAGCCGCCCGAACCCGTTGCCGGAGGCCAGCAGAAGCACCGCCCTGTCGCCGCTGGAAAATCCGCAGCAGGAAAACGCCCGGGAGAAAATCCGCTCCGCCATGGGAAGCAGCTCCGGGTGCGCCCCGTCGGGCAGGCTGAACGCCGCCACCACGATATGCTCGTCCCCACGGATTTCCATTCCGGCGCTTCGCAGGGATTCCGCCGCGGCGGACGGCTCCGGACGGGCGTACTCGTCCAAAAGCATCGTAGCCGTGACCATCCGCAGCGCCTCCGCCCCGCCCTGGGGGCGGGTCAGGCTGGCAAGGCGCTTTTCGATCTTGTCGTGGATCTTCCGCAGCTCCTCCGTCAGCTCCGCCATGCTGATGGGCTTGAGAAGGTAGGCCACAATCTCATCCTCGATGCCGGCCTTGGCGTACTCAAAATCGTCGTAACCGCTTAAGAAAGCCACTTGCAGCAGCGGCTGGACGGCCTTCGCCTGTCTGGTGAGCGCCGTCCCGGAAATAAACGGCATCCGGATATCCGTCAGCAGGAAATCCGGCTGAAGCGCTTCCACCAGCTGCAACGCGTCCAGCCCGTTCCCGGCGCGTCCCACAAGACGGAACCCCAGGGACTCCCAGTCGATCAGCTGGCAGACGGCGCCCAGCAGCTCCGGCTCATCGTCCGCCACCAGAACGGTCAACACCTGATGCTTTTCCATGCTCAGCCCTCCATTCG
>CAKTKF010000225.1 GCA_934569215.1 uncultured Oscillospiraceae bacterium | reverse complement strand
CTTCCAGGCGCTGGATATCCCCGGTTTTCCGGGAGACCCGGTAGCCTTGGCCGAAAAATGTGGTGTATAGGAAATCCGCGTCCAGCTTTGCGTTCAGCTTTTTCGCCAGCGCTTCTGCGTCATAGGTCAGAAAACAGGCCTTGGCCTGCTGCGCCTGAATGAGATAATTGTCCGTTCGTGCCATGGGTATCCCTCCCTCTCGGATTGCGGAAATTATACCATCTTTCGCCACATAAAGCAAGGAAACCTTAAGACTTTGCGTGTTTACTTTTGTTACTTTCTATGGTAAGATAAGGGATACTTATCCAGATGCTGGCAGGAAACCGCAGAATTCCGCCGTTTCTGCACGAAAGGAACCTGATGGAATATGTCCCACGACTGCACCCGGGCGATTATTGACCTGGACGCCGTTTCTTCCAATTTTGACGCAGTGCGGCGCAAGGCCGGGGTGCCGGTGATGGCCGTCATCAAGGCCGACGCCTACGGCCACGGCGCGATTCCCGTCGCCCGGCTGCTGGAAAAGCGGTGCGCCTTCTTCGGCGTCAGCTCCATGTCGGAAGCGCTGGAGCTGCGGGGCGCCGGAATTGCCCGGCCGATATTGATTCTGGGCTACACGCCGCCGGAGGCTTTCCCCGACGCCGTTCATCTTGGGATCCGCCCCGCCATTTTCCGCCGGGAGGACGGGGAAGCCCTGTCCCGGGCGGCCGTGGAAGCGGGGGTTTCCGCCGCCTTTCACTTTGCCGTGGACACAGGCATGAGCCGCATCGGCTTTCAGGTGACGGAGGCCGACGCCGACGTCTGCGCCGAAATTGCCGCCCTGCCGGGGCTGACCCCAGAGGGGCTATTCAGCCATTTTGCCACCGCCGACTGCTGGGATCTCAGCCGCGCCCGCGCCCAGGCGGAGCGCTTTGACGCCTTCGACGCCATGCTGAAGCGCCGGGGCGTCCGCATTCCCATCCGCCACCTGAACAATTCCGCCGGACTGATGAACTTCGACCGCCACTATGAAATGGTGCGCTCCGGCATCGTCACCTACGGCCTGTACCCCAGCGACGAGGTGGACGCCGGCCTTCTCCCCCTGACCCCCGCCATGCGTCTGCTCAGCCGGGTCTCTTACGTGAAAACCCTGCCCGCCGGGCGGGAGATCAGCTACGGCGGCACCTTTGTCACCACCCGCCCCACCGTGGTGGCCACCGTCCCCGTGGGCTACGCCGACGGCTACCGCCGCAGTCTGTCCGGCAAGTTTTACGTCCTGATTCGCGGGCAGCGCGCCCCCATTCTGGGGCGGGTCTGCATGGATCAGATGATGGTGGACGTGACTGATATCCCCGGCGTGGAGGCAGGCGACACCGTCACCCTGATCGGAACGGACGGGGATGAAACCATCTCCATGGAGGAAATCGCCGCCGCGGCCGGAAGCTTTAACTATGAATTTGCCTGCGGTATCAGCCGGCGGGTACCCCGGGTGTATCTCCGTGGGGGACAGGCCGTCCATACCGTACATTACCTGACAGACGTTTACCAGGAGGAATCCCATGGCACATAAACCGAAATACGCAAGACAGGAACCCCGCCGGAATACCGTGCTGAAGCTGCTGCCGCTGGTGCTGGTGGCCATCGTCGCGGTGGTTCTGATCGTCCGCTCCCTGGGCAAAGGGAAGCCCGACGACGCCCCCACCACCCCGCCCACAACGGTGGAGACTCTGCCCGCAGAGCCGATTGCTTCCGCCACCGTGGGCGTTCAGGGCGATCTGCTGATGCACAAGCCTGTCATCACCGCTTGCACGACAAAGGACGGCGGCTACGATTTTGCATCGATTTTCCGCTACGTGGCAGAATATACTACTGCTTATGATTATTCCGTGGCCAATCTGGAAACCACTCTGGGCGGCGATAATTACCCCTACCAGGGCTATCCCGACTTCAACTGCCCCGACGAGATCGTGACGGCGGCGAAGGACGCGGGGATCGACATGCTGCTCACCGCCAACAACCACTGTTCCGACACCACTACCGAGGGCGTTCTGCGCACGGTAAGACGGGTACGGGAGATGGGTCTGACCCCCTTGGGAACTCAGCTCAACGACGAGGAACCCAAGTACGCCGTGGTGGACATGAACGGCATCAAGGTGGGCATGGCGGCCTACACCTACGCCACCAGTGAGGTGGACGGGCGTCCCTCCCTGAATTTTGAGCCGGAGGTCGCCCAGGTGGGTCTGGTGAATTACTTTGTGGAAACCAATCTGGACGCCTTCTATTCCGAGGTGCAGTCTCTGCTGTCCAAAATGCAGGAAGACGGCGCGGAAGCCACCATGCTGTACATCCACTGGGGAACGGAGTATTCCCTCCAGGCAGACGCCGCCCAGCGGATGATCGCCCAGAAGCTGTGCGATCTGGGCGTGGACGTCATTGTCGGCGGACATCCCCACGTGGTGGAGCCCATGGAGCTGCTGACCAGCGGCGTTGACTCCCGGCACAAAACGGCGGTCATTTACTCTCTTGGCAACGCCGTATCCAACCAGCGTCGGGACTTAATGACTCTGAACACCGGCCACACCGAGGACGGCGCAGTATTCACCGTCACCTTTGAAAAATACGCCGACGGCGCCGTGCATGTCGCCGACGTGAACGTGATGCCCACCTGGGTCAACCTGCGCAGCGTGGACGAAAAACAGGAATACAGCATCGTCCCGCTGGAAGACGCCCGGCGAGAGGAATGGCAGAGCCTGTACGGTCTGGACGCCGCCGCTCTGGCCAACGCCGCAGCATCCTACGACCGCACTATGAACATTGTCGGCCCGGGGCTGGAGCAATGCCGAAGCTACTATGCCCAGGAAAAGCAGACACGGGAAGCCCCCGCTGCTCCCACGGAAGAAGCAGCCTGACAAGGAGGAGAAACATCCATGTCCAAAAAGCCAAAGGAGAACAGTTCACCGGTCACGGTGCTGCTGACCGTACTGATTTTCTTCATGATCGCATTAACGGGTCTTGTGATCTGGATGTGCATTGATCTTACGAATAAAACGCCCCAGCCCACCGTCCGGACGGAGACGCAGATTTATACCCTTCCCACCGCTCCCCGGACAGAGCCGACGGAAACCGAAACGCAGCCCCCGGAGACCACTCTCCCGGAGCCGGAGCATGTGGTGGCCAC
>CAKTKF010000224.1 GCA_934569215.1 uncultured Oscillospiraceae bacterium | reverse complement strand
GGGCATGGCGGTACAGAATACCTCTCTGGCGGCGCTGCTGCTGAGAATCGAAAATTCCCTTCCAAACCTCAGCAAATCCGAACGGAAAGTGGCGGAATATATCCGGGCAAATCCCCGGGGGATTATCGACCTGTCGGTGGCGGCGCTGGCGGATGCCTGCGGCGTTTCAGACCCCACGGTTGTCCGGGCTTATAAGAAGCTGGGCTTCAGCGGCTACGAGGACTTGAAGCTGACCCTGGCGCAGGCCACGGTTTCCCCGGACGAGATCATCCACGAGGAGATCAGCGCCGAGGATTCCGTGCAGGCGGTGCGGGACAAGGTGTTCCAGAGCGCCGTGCTTGCCTTGCAGTTCACCCGGGACATGCTGGAGCCGGAAACCCTGGCAGCGGCGGCGCAGCTGCTGATGAACGCCCGGAAAATCGTGATCTTCGGTCTGGGCGGCTCCGCCCCCGTGGCCATGGATTTGCACCACAAGCTGCTGCGGCTGGGTCTGAACGCCGCAGTCTACACCGATCCCCATTTGCAGGTGATTGCCTGCAATTACTTGGACGAGCGGGATGCGGTATTCGCCGTCAGCCATTCCGGCAGCTCCCGCTGCGTGGTGGACAGCACCCAGATTGCGAAGCATCGGGGGGCGAAGGTGATCTCTCTGACCAGCGCGGGCAAAAATCCCCTGTCCAAGCTGGCGGATATCAGCCTGAACACGAACTCCAAGGAGACAAAATACCGGGTCGTGTCCATCGCCTCCCGGGTGGCGGCGCTGACCATCGCGGACTCCATCTATACCTATATTGCCATGCGGACGGACGGAGCGAAGTCCCTGCAAATCGAAAAGAGCATGGAAAGCCTGAAATACTGATAGAACTGGCGAAATGCCTAAATATGGAGGTGTAATTTCGTTACAATTATTCTTGCCGGTGCTTGAAAATCTGATTACGATGTGCTATATTTATCACGAGGATGTAATGCGAATACAGTTATAAGCGAAAAATGATTCTAAAATGTGAAATTTCATTACAAAATCAGAAAGGGAGAAGCACCATGCAAGACAAGTCTTTGATGTTCTACATGATCCGTTCCGAGCTGGAGGACGCGGTCGGTGTAGAAAACGTATCCACCAAGGAAATTGAACGTGCGGTATATTCCGTGGACTATTTCTGGCTCAGCCGGAAATGGCAGGATGCCGGTGAGCAGGGCCCCATGCCCGATATCATCGTTCGCCCCGGCACCACCGAGGAAGTATCCAAGGTCATGAAGATCGCCAACTATTATAAAATCCCCGTCACCACCTGGGGCGGCGGCTCCGGAAGCCAGGGCGGTGCTCTGCCGGTGGCCGGCGGTATTCTGCTGGACATCAAGCGGCTGGACAAGCTCATTGAGCTGAACACCGAGGCGGGCTTCGTCACCTGCGAGACCGGCATGATCTTTGCCACACTGGAAGACCTGGTCAACGAAAAGGGCTACTCCGTGATGCATCTGCCCTCCTGCATGACCTGCTGCACCGTGGGCGGTGCGTTGGCGCACAACGGCATCGGCATTCTCTCCACCAAGTACGGCAAGATGGACGATATGTGCCTGTCTCTGGAAGTGGTTCTGCCCAACGGCGACATCATCAACACCCTGCCCGTGCCGAAGCACTCCTCCGGCCCCAACCTGATCCCCTTCTTCGTCGGCTCTGAGGGCACCCTGGGCATCATGACCAAGGCCAAGTTCAAGATCGTCAAGCAGCCCGAGACCCGCATCCACCATGCGTTCCTGTTCTCCGACATCCATGTGGGCTACCAGGCCTGCCGGGAGATCGTCCAGGCGGTGAAGCCCTCCATCGTGCGTCTGTTCGACGAGGCGGAGACCGTCTCCATCATCAAGAAGATCATCGGCTTTGAAAAGCGCGGCTCCTTCCTGAACTTGACCCTGGAAGGCTACGAGAAGGTCGTCGCTGCCGAGCTGGAGATCGTTCTGGACATCGCCAAGAAGTACGGAGCGGAAGATCTGGGCACGGAATACGGCGAAAAGTGGTTCCAGAACCGCATTACCTTCTTCTATCCTGACAATATCATGGATCTGCCCCAGATGTTCGGCACCCTGGACACCGTGGCGACCCACGACAATATCGAGAAAATTTACCGGGCAATGAAGGCCGCCGTGGAGGACAACTTCAAGGATTACGGCGTTCGCTTCATCTCCCACAGCTCCCACTGGTACGACTGGGGCGCCATGAACTACTCCCGCTTCATCATTGACAATCCCCCCAAGGATCCCGAGGAAGCCCTCCGCCTGCACAATCAGGTCTGGAACTGCGGCGTCCGGGCGGCGCTGGCCAACGGCGGCGTGCTGAACGACCACCATGGCGTCGGCCTGAAGCTGTCCCGTCTGGTGAAGGAGCAGTACGGCCCCGCCATTCAGGTGCTCCAGGCGCTGAAGAAGGAGCTTGACCCCAACGGTATCATGAACCCCTATAAGCTGGGTCTGTAAGGAAAGGATAGGAGGTAACAATATGATTCGTCAGAATGCCCTGCATCATGCCGAGAAGTGCCGCTTCTGCTGGATGTGCCGTCATCTGTGCCCTGTCCAGCACCAGACCGGCAAAGAACTGAATACCCCCCGCGCCAAGGGACTGCTGCTGAGCATGGTCAACAAGAAGGCGCAGACGTTTGACAAGGATATGGCGCAGGCCATGTACGAGTGTCTGCTCTGCGACGCCTGCACCAATGACTGCGCCACCGGCTATCAGCCGCCGCTGTTCATCCGGGAAGCCCGCACCGAGGCTGTGGTCAGCGAGGTCGCCCCGGCGAGCGTCATGAAGCTGATCGAGAACGTGGAAACCACCGGCAATATTTACGGCGTGGAGAAGCCCTCCTACGGTCAGGACGGCACGGACGTAGTCGTGTACATCGGCGAGGTCGCCGCCATTAAGGTACCGGAAATGGCGAAGCATCTGCTGGCGCTGCTGGCAAAGGCGGGGGTTTCCGCCAAGGTGCTGGCCAATGAGCCTGCCTCCGGCGTGATGCTGGGCGACCTGATGGGCTACACCGAGGAAGTCCGCAAGCAGGCCGAGGTGTGCGCCAGGACGTTGAACGAAACGGGTCTGCCCGTGGTGGTTCTGGACAGCTACGACGCCGAGATCATGACCCAGAAGTACCCCGAGTGGGGCTGCGAGATC
>CAKTKF010000223.1 GCA_934569215.1 uncultured Oscillospiraceae bacterium | reverse complement strand
TTTCCGTTGACCGCCAGATCTTTTACCGTCAGGCAGGCGTTCTCTGCCCGAATTTCCGCCAGAACCGCCCGGATTTCCGGAAATACATCCCTTTCCTCCGTTATGCCGGTACCCTTGCCGCCCATGTCCGCCTCCTGGAGCGACAGTAGCGCGTCCAGCGTGTCCCAGCCCAAGCGGCTGACCCGGCGGCGCAGCAGCTTCTTATCCGGGGTCAGCGGGGTCATGTGCTGACCGATGAGCAGCACCGCCTGTTCCCGCAAAGCCGTGGGGGCTTTCAGCCGCCGCAGGACTCCGTCGGCGATCTCCGCGCTTTTCTGGGCGTGGCCGTAAAAATGCCCCCGGCCGCTTTCGTCCCGGGTAAAGGCAGCAACTTTGCCGGTGTCGTGGAGCAGCGCCGCCCAGCGCAGCGTCAGATCGGCGCTGACGCCCGCCGTCACGTGGGCGGTATGGGTGAACAGGTCGTAGGCATGGTGGGGACTGTGCTGGTCAAAGCCGATCATGGGCTGCAATTCCGGGATCACAGCCCCCAGAATCGGGGCGAAGCGGCACAAATCCTCCGCGCTGACCAATGGCAGCAGTTTACATAACTCGTCAAAAATCCGCTCTTCCGCCAGATTATCCATCAGATGCGCCTGAGATTCCATGGCGCTTTCCGTCGCCGGGTCAACGCTCAAACCGTATTTCACGGCGAACCGCACCCCCCGAAGAATCCGCAGGGAATCCTCCTGAAACCGGGTCACAGGGTCGCCTACCGCCCGCAGCACCTTGGCTTCCAGATCCTCCCGGCCGCCGAAGGGGTCGGCAAAGCCCCGGGTGGGGGAGTAGGCCATGGCGTTCACGGTGTAGTCCCGCCGGGAAAGGTCGCTTTCCACGCTGTCCACAAATTTCACCCAGTCCGGGTGCCGGTTGTCCCGGTACGCGCCCTCCGTGCGGAAGGTGGTGATCTCCACCACGCCCCCCGCCGTGACCACGCCCACGGTGCCGTGCTTTTCTCCCGCCAGCACCAGCCGTTTCCCGGCGAAGACCGCCTCGGTTTGCTGAGGGGTGGCGGCGGTGCAGATGTCATAGTCGTGGGGCTGCAATCCCAGGCAGGCGTCCCGCACGCAGCCGCCCACCGCGTAGGCCGGATACCCGGCATTTTCCAGGGCGTCCAGACATTCCAAAACATACGAGGGGAGCTTCATGCCGCGTTCTCCTGCTTCGGCTTGGGCGTCAGGCTGCACAGGTCGGTCAGCGCCCACACCGCGCACCCGAAATACAAGATCAGATACCCCGAGCCGGACAGCGCCGCGTAACCCAGATACGCGGCCATCAGCCCCGTGGCCAGCTGCATCCGCCGTCGGCCCATCCCGGCGTCAAAGGCGGCCTCATAGAACGCAAACAGCGCCATCATTGCGCTGGCGGACAAATCCAGCCAGTAGTCCTGGAGCTGGGGATTGCTGCACCAGATGCCGTAATTGCCCAGCATGTGGACAACGAAAAAGGCACATACGGCCAGATGCGTCAGAAACAGCGGGCATTTTCCCGCCTTGCGGCAGCGTCCGGCCACGATCAGTCCCACCGCCGCCACGACGCCCAGCACCCGGCGCAGCAGCACCAGCCGCCCAACCGTTCCCCAGGGCAGCAGCACCGTCAGCAAAATGCCCGCCGCAGCGATGTAATGCCCTACGGCGGCCGTCAGGGAGGGCTGGAAGTTGTCCTCGTACTTTGGCGACCCGTCCAGCTTCCACACGGACGCGATGATCCATAGGTTGGCGCCGGCAGAAAGAACCCACAGGGCGATTTCCAGCGGATGGTTCACCGGCAGCAGGTTTTTCACGTCCACGGCCACGCCGTAGAGCAGCCGCCGCAGAACCAGTGCGCAGCAGCCCAGTACGATGACGCCTATGGACAGGCGGTTTTGTTTGCTTTTTTGCTTCATAACGGAATCCTCCATGGATGCAAACATCCGGCAATGGGGGCAGCACGCCGCCCCGGCACCTTTTCTCATTATTATACCAGTCTATTCCCCTAATTTCCAGCCCTTTGTAAAAAAACTCTTTGTGTAGAATTTCTTCTTGTTTCATGCTTAAAATCGGAGTATAATGGGTTCAAGATTCAGCTAGGGAGGAAAACCATGTTATTGAAGGGAATTGCCGCCGTGTCTGCGGTTGCGGCGGTTTTGATTTGTGCTTGCGGCGGGGTGGTGTTCTGGTGGCTTCCGGCACTGTTTGTGGGGGCGTTTCTGGTACTGACCCTGGCGGCCTTCGGTTTTCTGTGTCTGGTCTGCGCCCTCGTGGACATGGACAAGCCCCAGGAGCACGACAGCCCCTTTTACCGCAGGGTCGCGCAGGTGTACATTGGCGCTTTGATCGGCCTGCTTCGGATACGCATCCACACGAAGGGCTTAGAAAAGGTTCCCACCCAGGGGCGGTTCGTGCTGGTGTGCAACCATCTGTTCATCGCCGACCCCTGCGTGCTGCTGCACTGCTTCCCCAAAAGCCAGCTGGCCTTTGTCACCAAGCAGGAAAATCAGAAGCTGTTCATCGTGGGCAAGGTCATGCACAAAATTCTCTGCCAGCCCATCGACCGGGAAAATGACCGCGCCGCTCTGAAAACCATCCTCAAGTGCATTCAGCTGCTGAAGGACGACGAAGCATCCATCGGCGTTTTTCCCGAGGGCTACACCAGCAAGGACGGCAAGCTCCACCACTTCCGCAGCGGCGTGTTCAAGATCGCCCAGAAGGCGGGCGTCCCCATTGTGGTATGCACCATCCGGAACACCCGGCAGATTTTCCCCAACATCTCCCACCTGAAGCCCACCGACGTGGAGCTGCATCTGGTGGACGTGATTCCGGCGGAGGACTTAACGGGCAAGACCACCGTGGATATCGGAAATCAGGTGTACGAAATGATGATCGGCGATTTGGGAGAATCCTTCCGCATGGAAGAAGCTTGACCTTTGGGTCAGAAGCGTGTATAATGAGTTTTCACCCCATAAATAACCATTTTTTGGAGGAAATACAATGAAAAACAGCGAAAAAACACTGGACATGATCGTGAACCTCTGCAAGAGCCGGGGCTTTGTCTACGCCGGTTCCGAAATCTACGGCGGCCTGGCCAATTCCTGGGACTACGGCCCCCTCGGCGTGGAATTCAAGAACAACGTGAAAAAGGCATGGCTGAAAA
>CAKTKF010000222.1 GCA_934569215.1 uncultured Oscillospiraceae bacterium | reverse complement strand
CAGCACCGTGGGCAGGAGGGCTGCGGCATTGTCGTCAATGACGACGGCGTTTTTGACGGCCATAAGGGTCTTGGGCTGATCAGCGAGGTATTCACAAGCAGCGTCATGAAGCAGTTCCCCACGGGGAAAATGGCGGTTGCCCACGCCCGCTACGGCACCACCGGCGGCTCCAATCTGGCAAACTGCCAGCCCATTCAGGTCAACCACTTAAAAGGCAAGCTGGCGCTTGCCCATAACGGTAATTTGAGCAACGCGCTTCAGCTCCGCCGGGAGTTGGAGCTTTCCGGCGCCATTTTCCATACTACCTCCGATACGGAGACCATCGCCTATGTGATCACCCGGGAGCGGATCACCGCTCCCTCCATTCAGGCGGCGGTCAGCCGTGCGGTGGACAGGCTGGAGGGCGCTTTTTCTCTGGTCATGATGTCCTCCACCAAGCTCATTGCGGTGCGCGACCCCCACGGATTCCGCCCGCTGTGCTTTGGGAAAAGGAAGGACGGGACGTATATCGTCGCATCGGAGAGCTGCGCCCTTCACGCTGTCGGCGCGGAATTCCAGCGGGACATTCTGCCCGGGGAAATTCTGACCTTTGACTGCGACGGCATCCACTCCGACACCAGCCACTGCGGCACCGCGCCCAAGAAGATGTGCATTTTTGAATACATCTACTTTGCCCGGCCGGATTCCGTCATTGACGGCGTCAGCGTTCACGACGCCCGGGTGAGGGCAGGGGAGATCCTGGCAAAAACCCACCCGGTGGACGCGGATATTGTCATCGGCGTGCCGGATTCCGGGCTGGACGCCGCCATGGGCTACGCCCGGGAATCGGGGATTCCCTACGGCATCGGCCTGATCAAGAACAAATATATTGGCAGAACCTTCATCGCCCCCGGGCAGGATCATCGAGTAGATCAGGTCAAGATCAAGCTCAGCCCCGTGGAAAGCGAAGTCCGCGGCAAGCGGGTGGTGATGGTGGACGATTCCATCGTCCGGGGTACGACCTCCGGGCGAATCGTGCAGCTTCTGCGGGAGGCGGGAGCGAAGGAAATTCACATGCGCATCTCCGCGCCGCCCTTCCTGCACCCCTGCTACTACGGCACGGACATTGATTCCCGGGAGCATCTGATCGCCTGCCACCATACCGTAGAGGAAATCGGGGAGATCATTGGCGTGGACAGCCTGGGCTATTTGCCCCTGGGGAATCTGCGTGACCTATGCGGAAGCGAAGAATATTGCAGCGCTTGCTTTGACGGCGACTATCCCACGTCGATTCCCGAGGACACCCGAAAAGACCAGTTTGAGCAGAAGCTTTCCCAGAGAAAGGCCGGTAAAAATCCATGAGTCGAAACTTTGACAGAAAAATCATTTTGGAGGACGGCACCGAATTTTACGGTTACGGCTTCGGCGCCAAGGGTGACGCGCTGGTGGAGCTGGTGTTCAACACCTCCATGGTGGGCTACCAGGAAATTCTCTCCGACCCCTCCTACACCGCCCAGGCCGTGGTCACGACCTACCCCCTGATCGGCAATTACGGCATGTGCGACGACGACTACGAAACGGACAGACCCACCATCAGCGGCCTGGTCGTCCGGGAATTCAACAGCGAGCCTTCCAATTTCCGCGCCGCGCGGACGCTGGAGGACGTGATGATTCAGTACAGCATCGTGGGCATCGCCGGTGTGGACACCCGCCGCCTTGCCCGCCACATCCGGGACGAGGGTACCTGCAAGGCGCTGATCGTGGACGCCCAGACCCCAAGCATCGCCTGCCTCGCGGAAATGCGCTCTACCAGCCTGCCCACCGATCAGGTTTCCGTGGTGAGTACGAAATCGCCGTGGGTTTCCGGCTGTGAAAGTCCCAAACACCGCGTCGTGGCCGTGGACTGCGGCATCAAGCATAACATCATCCGCAGCATGAACGCCCGGGGGTGTGAAGTGACAATTGTCCCCTGGACGGTTACCGCTGAGGAGGTTATGGCTATGCACCCGGACGGCCTGTTCATCTCCAACGGCCCCGGCAACCCGGAGGACGCAAAGCCGGTGATTGCCCTTGTCCGCGCCCTTCGGGGCAAGCTGCCGATTTTCGGCATCTGTCTGGGGCATCAGATCATTGCTCTTGCCTACGGCGCGTCCACCTACAAGCTGAAATTCGGCCACCGGGGCGGAAATCACCCTGTCAAAAATCTCCAGACGGGGAAGGTGGAGATCACCTCCCAGAACCATTCCTACGCGGTAAAGGCGGATTCTCTGGCGGGAACCGGCCTGACCGTGACCCATGTCAACCTGCTGGACGGCACGGTGGAGGGGCAGAAGTGCGCCGCCGACCGGATATTCAGCGTCCAGTACCATCCGGAAAGCGCCCCCGGCCCCCAGGACAGCGCCTACCTGTTTGATGAATTCATCGCCATGATGGAGGAAAAGTAACATGCCGAAACGCACCGATTTGAAGAAAATTCTGGTCATTGGCTCCGGCCCCATCGTCATCGGTCAGGCGGCGGAATTCGACTATGCCGGTACCCAGGCCTGTCTTGCCCTGAAAGAGGAAGGCTACGAGGTCATTCTATGCAACAGCAACCCCGCGACCATCATGACCGACCCTGCCATTGCGGACAAGGTCTATATGGAGCCGCTGACGCTGGAATATATCGCCCGCATCGTCCGCTTTGAGCGGCCGGACGCCATCATCCCCGGCATCGGCGGTCAGACGGGACTGAATCTTGCCATGCAGCTGGAAAAGAAGGGCATTCTGAAGGAGTGCCACGTGCAGCTGCTGGGAACCCCAAGCGAATCCATTGAGCAGGCGGAAGACCGGGAGCTGTTCAAGGAGCTTTGCGAGCGCCTGGGTGAGCCGGTGCTTCCTTCTCAGATCGCCAATACCATGGAGGAAGGTCTTGCCGCGGCGGAAACCATCGGCTATCCCGTTGTGCTTCGCCCCGCCTTTACTCTGGGCGGCACCGGCGGCGGATTTGCCGATAACGAGGAAGAATTCCGGGAGATCATGAAAAACGCTCTGGTGCTGTCTCCCGTCCATCAGGTTCTGGTGGAAAAAAGCATCAAGGGCTTCAAGGAAATCGAATACGAGGTCATGCGGGACGCCAACGACACCGCCATTGCCATCTGCAATATGGAAAACCTCGACCCCGTGGGCATCCACACCGGCGACTCCATCGTGGTCTGCCC
>CAKTKF010000221.1 GCA_934569215.1 uncultured Oscillospiraceae bacterium | reverse complement strand
CGCAAAAGACAGAAAGGATGATTTTTATGGCTACTCCCGAAAAGAATACCGACGCGGTTTATGACGCAAGTACTCTGGGTACCCCCAAAATGCTGGTTCTGGGCTTACAGCACCTGTTCGCAATGTTCGGTGCAACGGTTCTGGTTCCCGCAATCACCGGACTGAACGTATCCACCACCCTGCTCTTTGCCGGTCTCGGCACGCTGCTGTTCCACCTGATCACCGGGCGGAAGGTTCCCGCATTCCTGGGCTCCTCCTTCGCATTCCTGGGTGCTTACGGCTTGGTCACCGCTTCCGGACAGGACATCCCGCTGACCTACTCCTGCTTCGGCGTCGCCGTGGCGGGTCTTGTATATCTGGTTCTGGCGCTCTTCTTCAAGCTCTTCGGCGCGAAGAAGGTCATGCGCTTCTTCCCGCCCATCGTCACCGGCCCCATCATCATCTGCATCGGCCTGTCTCTGGCCGGTTCCGCCATCAATAACTGCCGCGGCAACTGGTGGGTCGCCCTGGTCGCGATCCTGGTCGTTGTGGTCTGCAACATCTGGGGCAAGGGCATGGTGAAGATCGTTCCCATTCTGCTGGGCGTTCTCGGCTCCTACCTGTTCGCCATGATCGTGGATCCCGCCGCCCGTGCCAACGTTGCCAAGACCGTGGCCGAGGCCGATTGGATCGGCCTGCCCGTGATCTGGGGCAACACCGCCTTCTCCATCTTCGGCAAGGATTTTGACAGCGGTATGCTGCTGACCGCCATTATCACCATCGCCCCCATTTCCCTGGCAACCGTGGTGGAGCACATCGGCGACATCTGCGCCATTTCCTCCACCGTGGAAAAGAATTACGTGGCTGACCCCGGCCTGCACCGCACCCTGGTGGGCGACGGCCTGGCCACCACCGTGGCCGCCCTCTTCGGCGCACCGGCCAACACCACCTACGGCGAGAACACCGGCGTTCTGGCGCTGTCCAGGGTCTATGACCCCAAGGTCATTCGTCTGGCCGCTCTGTTTGCCATCATCCTTTCCTTCTGCCCCAAGTTTGCCGCGCTGATCGTCGCCATGCCCGCCGCTACCATGGGCGGCGTGAGCCTGGTGCTGTACGGCATGATCTCCGCCGTGGGCGTGCGGAACGTGGTTGAGAACAACGTGGACTTCACCAAGAGCCGCAACGTGCTGGTTGCCGCCATGATTATGGGTCTGGCCGTGGGCGTGACCTACAACGGCGCCATTGTCATCCCCGTCGGCGGCGTGACCATCAGTCTGTCCGGTCTGGCCGTGGCCGCGCTGGTGGGCATCCTGATGAACGCCGTGCTCCCCGGCAAGGACTACGAGTTCGGCACCAACGAGCAGGGCGATACCTCCGTCAACTTCGGCACGAGAGCTGAATAATATCCGATTTTCCCAGGGGGCGGAGCCGCAGGCTCCGCCTCTTTTCTTCGGGAAAACACAAAAATATTCGGAATATCCAACAAAAATATTGCATTTATTTCGTCAATGTGCTATACTCTATAGTCGATATTTTGTGTAATTCGGTTTCAAAAGGAGACTTTTTCATGGTACCTCAGGATAAAATTCGCAACATTGCCATCATCGCCCACGTTGACCATGGCAAGACCACCCTGGTGGACGAAATGCTCAAGCAGGGCGGTATCTATCGGGAAAATCAGGCCACCGTGGAGCGGGTCATGGACTCCGGCGATCTGGAGCGGGAGCGGGGCATCACCATTCTGGCCAAGAACACCTCCGTGCATTATAAGGACTACAAGATCAACATCGTGGACACCCCGGGTCACGCCGACTTCAGCGGCGAGGTGGAGCGCATTCTGAAAATGGTCAACGGCGTCATTCTGCTGGTGGACGCCGCCGAAGGCCCCATGCCCCAGACCCGCTTCGTCTTGCAGAAGGCGCTGGAGCTGGGTCACAAGGTCATCGTGGCCGTGAACAAGATCGACAAGCCCGACGCCCGGGTGCATGAGGTCATGGACGAGGTGCTGGAGCTGCTGCTGGATTTGAACGCCACCGACGAGCAGTTCAACAGCCCCACCGTGTTCTGCTCCGGCCGTCAGGGTACGGCTTCCTACAGCCCCGACGAGGTGGGCACCGACCTGACCCCCCTGTTCGAGACCATTGTCAATTATATTCCCGCCCCCGAGGGTGACGACACCGCGCCGCTTCAGCTGCTGGTTTCCTCCATCGACTATAACGACTACGTCGGCCGTATCGCCGTCGGTCGTGTGGAGCGGGGTACCATCAAGGTCAATCAGGAGGTCACCATCTGCGACTTCCACGACGCAAACGTGAAAACCAAGGGCAAGGTCGTGGCGCTGTACGAGTTCGACGGCCTGAGCAAGAACCCCGTCCAGGAGGCCCACGCCGGTGAGATCGTGGCGCTGTCCGGCATGGCGGACATCACCATCGGCCGTACCCTGTGCGCCCCGGAGTGCGTGGAGCCGCTGCCCTTTGTGAAGATTTCCGACCCCACCATCGAAATGACCTTCGCCGTCAACGATTCCCCCTTCGCGGGCAAGGAGGGCAAGTTCGTCACCTCCCGGAACCTTCGCGACCGGCTGGAAAGGGAGCTTCTCAAGGACGTTTCCCTCCACGTCACCGAGCAGGGAACGGATTCCTTCAACGTGGCCGGGCGGGGCGAAATGCACCTGTCCATCCTCATGGAGACCATGCGCCGGGAGGGCTACGAGTTCTCCGTGTCCACCCCCCGCGTGCTGACCAGGGAGGTGGACGGCAAGGTCTGCGAGCCCATCGAGCGGATGGTCGCCGACGTGCCGGAGGAGTGCATGGGTTCCGTCATTGAAAAAATGGGCAAGCGGAAGGGTGATCTTCTGGGCATGACCCCCATGGGCAGCCGCTACCGCCTGGAGTTCCTGGTTCCTTCCCGGGGCCTGTTCGGCTACCGCAATGAGTTCCTCACCGATACCCGGGGCGAGGGCATCATGTCCTCCGTGCTGGATTCCTACGCCCCCATGAAGGGCGAGATCGAGCGGCGGCAGGTGGGCTCCCTCATCGCCTTTGAGACCGGCGAGGCCGTGGCCTACGGCCTTGCGGCGGCGCAGGAGCGGGGCGCACTGTTCATCGGCCCCGGCACGCCGGTTTACGCCGGTATGGTCGTGGGCATTTGCAGCCGCAACGAGGATATGACCGTGAACGTCTGCAAGAAAAAGCAGCTGACCAA
>CAKTKF010000220.1 GCA_934569215.1 uncultured Oscillospiraceae bacterium | reverse complement strand
TCTGAACACGGTGGGCGGCGACATCGAGGCGGGACTTGCCATTGCGGAGATGATTGCAGGGATGAAAAAGCCCACGGTGTCTCTGGTGCTGGGCGGGGGACATTCCATCGGCATTCCTCTGGCAGTATGCACGAAAAAGAGCTTTATTACCCCCACGGCCAGTATGACAGTGCATCCCGTGCGCATGACGGGACTGGTGGTGGGCGCGCCCCAGACTTTTCGGTATTTTCAACGGATTCAGGAGCAGATCGCGGATTTTGTCACCGCGAACTCCCGCATCAGCCGGGAGGATTTCGAGCATTATATGATGGCAACAGGAGAGATTGCCACGGATGTGGGAACCATTCTCTACGGCAAGGAGGCGGTGGCCTCCGGCCTGATCGACAAGCTGGGCGGGCTGAACGACGCGCTGTCTACGCTCCACAGGATGATCGACAAACAGAAAAAGTAGCTTTCGCCCCGCAGACACAGCCTAAAACGGCTGTGTCTGCGGGAACAAAAAATAAGACTGGAAATTCTCTCTGAACTATGATATAATAAAATGAAAATTCTTGTTGTAGGAGGGGCAGACTTGGACTTAAACTGGTTTGAGAGTTTCTTATACGGTCTATTTTCCGGGCTTACGGATATTCTGCCCGTTTCCGCCGAAGCCCACCGCATTCTGATGCTGAAATGCTTCGGCATTCAGAGCCACACGGAGCTGATGAAGCTGTTTGCCCATCTCGGCGTGTTCGGCGCGATGTATTTCAGCTGCCGCAAGCAGATCGTCCGCATTCACCGGGCGCGCCGTTTGGCGCGGGTTCCCAAACGCCGCCGTCGTCGTCCGCTGGATACCCGGAGTCTGATGGATTTCAGCCTGCTCAGGACGATGCTGATTCCCGTGATTCTCGGATTTTTCCTGAACCGGTATGCGGAGCCGCTGAAAGAGAAGCTGATCTGGATTGCCGCGCTGCTGTTCCTGAACGGCATTATCCTGTACATACCCCAATTTTTTTCCACCGGCAACCGGGACAGCCGGATGCTTTCCCGGGTCGAGGGACTTCTTGTGGGACTGGGCGGCGCACTGGGAATTCTGCCGGGCATTTCCGCCGTGGGTTCCGCACTGTCCGTTGCCAGTATCTGCGGCGTGGAGCGGAGCTACGGCCTTAATATGGCGCTGATGATGAACATGTTTATCCAGGTCGGCCTGCTCGTGCTGGACGTGCTGGGGCTGATGTCGGTGGGGGCGGGAACGCTGTCGTTCCTGATCCTTGTCCGCTATCTGATGACCGCCGCCGTGGCCTTCGGCGCCGCTCTGCTGGGTGTGAAGCTCATGCGCCTGCTTGCCGCCAATAACGGCTATACGCTGCCGGCAATTTATTGCTGGGGCGTGGCGATGTTTACCTTTATTCTGAATCTGATGGCTTAATACTAAAACGCCTTGCAGCGTTTAATTGAAAACTCGCGTAAGGGGAGGAAATTATGGCTGAGAAGAAAACGGCCAGTCGGGCCGAGCAGGCGGTTTCGGGCGCGAAGAAGAAAACGGCATCCGGTTCCGCTTCCAAATCTTCCGGAAAAAAGAGTGCGCCTGCCAAGAGCACCAAGTACAAGACGGAATATGAACCCGCCGTCCCGCCGCATTTTCTCATTGCGGCGGTCAGTATTCTGCTGTTTGCGCTGTTTGTGGTCATCAGCGTGAACCCGGACGGTGCGCTGCTGAAAATCATTCAGTCCGTGGTGCTGGGGCTGGTGGGACAGGCCGGATTTTATTTTGCCATTCCGGGACTTTTATATCTGTTTGTCATCCACACCTTTGGGCGGAAAAACGCACCGACTATGCGAAGCGTCTGCACATTGATCTTCGTGTTTCTGTGCGGGTGCATTTATCACCTTGCCGTGCAGGAACAGGAGTTGTCCACGGGTTTTGCCCTGATCGCCGATCTGTATAACGGGGGTGTAGCGGGGACCACCGGCGGTGTTCTCTGCGGCGGCGCGGCTATGCTGGTGCGCTGGCTCTGCGGCAATACGCTGGCCTTTGTTTTCTGCATATTTTTCGCGGTTCTGACGCTGCTGGGGGCAATGAATATCACCATTCCCAGCATTATCAGAGCCATTGCCAACCGCCCCAAGGACGACTATATGGAGGATGAGGACGAAGACTACATAGACCCGGCGACGATCGTAGTCAACAATATTGCCAATAAGCAGATCGCCCGCAAGCGTCAGCGCCGGGAACAGCAGCAGACGCAGCGGGCAGGGGAGAATACCCCGGCGGAAACGGCGCCGGAGACACCTCCGCAGCTTCCGCCGGAAAAGCAGCCCCGCTCTGCCCCAAAGCAGGAAAACCCCCGCGTTCCTTCGTCCCAGGATGAAGTCAAGCAGGTTCCCGGGAAGGGCGCGGCGTTCATGGAGCGTATCGACGGAGACATTAGCGCGCCGTTGTCCGGTACGGCCGAATATGTGAAGGATGAAACGCCGCCGATTCCCGAACCGCTCCCGGCACGTCCCGCTGCGGCGAAGCCCGTCCGGGTGGAAGGGGAGGACATTGGGGAAAAACTGCCCAACAAAATGCCGGAATTTGTACCCAATGCACCCATTCCCCCTGCGCCAAAGCTGGATGAGGGCAAGGTAAAGCCGGCTTCGGAGGCAAAGTCCGGGAAGGTCACCACCAAGGAAGCCGCCCAATCCGCCCGGCAGGTCGCCGCGGAGATCGCCCAGACCCAGGCGGTGCAGCAGCCGGATTACTGCTTCCCGCCGCTGGATCTGCTGAAACGCCCGGTACGCGCCGGGACAGACGGCACGGAGGAAATGCGGGAAAATTCCCGCCGTCTCAACGAAACTCTCGCCAGCTTCAATATCGACGCCCATATCATCAATGTCACCCGTGGCCCCAGCGTCACCCGTTACGAGGTGGAGCTGGACAAGGGCGTCCGGCTGAGTAAGGTCACCGGCTGCGCCGACGATATTGCCCTGAGCCTGGGCGCGTCCGGCGTCCGAATCGCCGCCGTCCCCGGGAAAATTTCCGTGGTGGGCATTGAGGTGCCGAACCGGGCGGTCACGACGGTCTCCCTGCGGGAGGTCATTGATTCTCCCGAGTTTGCCAAGGCGAAGTCCAAGACCTCCGTCGCATTGGGCAAGAGCATTGACGGAAGCTGCATTGTAGGCAACATTGCCAGAATGCCCCACCTGCTGATCGCCGGTACCACC
>CAKTKF010000219.1 GCA_934569215.1 uncultured Oscillospiraceae bacterium | reverse complement strand
CTCCATTTTCGGAACTTTGAATTGGAACAAAAATCCTGGCTGAGACTTCTTGCCGAATTGTGCGGTGCTGCCTTAAAGCAATCTTAAACATTCCGTTAACTTTGGCCGTAAGCGGTTGCATTCGCCGCTTTTTGCAATATAATAGGGAATAAGCATTTCTCTGGCAAAGGTGATTTTTATGATGAATGGAATCAGCAGCTGGTTTCGGCAGTTTTCCGCGAGGCTCTCGGCGGGACTGCGCAGCTTTATGGCCGGACGCTATGGCACCGACCGGCTGAATATGGTCATTTTATGCACGGGTCTGTTTTGCAGCCTGCTGTCGGTGTGGGTCAAGGCGATGCCGGCGAATATCATTTTCTGGGCGCTGAGCTACGGCCTGATGATCTGGGCGATTTTCCGCACCCTGTCCCGGAACACCTACAGGCGATACCAGGAAAACCGGAAATTCCTCCAGTTTTTCACCCGCCTGAAGGACAGACAGAACCGCTATTTTGACTGCCCCAAGTGCCGCCAGCTGGTGCGCGTCCCCAGAGGAAAGGGGAAAATCGCCATCACCTGCCCCCGGTGCAAGGAAAAGTTCATTCGCAAGACTTAAGGAAGCTCTGGATAAATCCAGAGCTTCCTTGAAAATTTCCGCCGCAAAGTTTCACTTTGCGGCGGCACATGTTTCCGGTCATGACGCAAACAATTCCTCCACCGTGGCGAAGCGGTAGCCCTCTTCCTCCCACTTGGTCAGCAGCTCGTCAAGAATTTCCGCGTTAGTTTTGGACGTAGAGTGCAGCAGCACCACCGCGCCGGGATGCGTCCGGGGCAGCAGCTTGGCAAAGGCCTGCTCCCGGGTGGGCTGGGAGTCGTTATTCCAGTCTACGTAGGCAAGGCTCCAGAAAACCGTCCGGTAGCCCAGCTCCTGGGCCATGCGCAGGTTCTCCTCACTGTAGATCCCCTGGGGCGGGCGGTAGTATTTGGGCATGTCCTGACCGGTAGTTTCCTTGTAAAGGGCTTCCAGGTCTTGCAGCTCCTTCGTGAACGCCGCTTTGTCGGAAATCTTGCTCATGTCATAGTGGTGCATGGTGTGGTTGCCCACGGTATGCCCCTCTTCCGCCATCCGGCGTACCAGGTCGGCGTTTTTCTCGATGTAGTTGCCTACCAGAAAAAAGGCGGCCTTCACATTGTGCTTTTGCAGCGTGTCCAGAATTTTTTCCGTGCAGCCGTTTTCGTAGCCTGCGTCGAAGGTCAGATACAGCACTTTTTCCGACGTGTTGCCGATGTACGCGGCGTCGTACCGTTTTAACTGGTCGATTCCGGCGTTGCCGATGGGCGGCGCGCCCTCCTGCCGGAAGCTCAGCCCCCATGACCCCGTGGGCAGCGCACTGCCCGAGAAAATCCCTACGGCCGTTACCGCCGCCGCGGTCAGCGCCGCCAATAAGATTAATAAATCCCGCTTTCGCAAAAAACATCCCCTCCCTTGGACATCCTATGCCCTTGGGAGGGGATGTATTCACTTCCAATTCACTGTCCGCCGTGGAGGTACTTGTAGTCCCAGTCCAGATCAAAGAGCTTGTTGCCCCGCTCCATGGGACAGCCGGTGTACAGGTCGTCCGCCAGCTCCCGCAGGACTTCCGCAGGCTCCAGACACTCGATATAAAAGTCCGGCAGGGCTTCCTCTCCCAGCCGCGCCCCCAGAATGGCGCCGGTGACGGCGCCCACGGCAGCGCTGCGTCCGGAATGGTTCACCGCCGCGATCATGGCGCTGTCAAAGTCGGTGGAGTTGGTCAGGCAGGTGTAAATTGCCCCGGCAAGCACCTGCGCGGCGCTGTCACAGCCCAAGCGCTCCATAACGTCCACAGGGCTGAGATTGGGGGATTCCGAGTAGGTGATGGCGTGACGCACCAATGTGGCGACCTCGAAGGCCTGACTGTATTGGTGGCCGAACTGTTCTTTCATGGCCTCCACGGACTCCACCACCAGCCGTTTCAGGGGCAGGTGGGGCTGACGGATGAGACGGCTCATGATGTGCGCCAGCACCGCCCCGGAGAGAAACGCCGAAGGATTTCCCTGGGTCAGCGCCACGGCTTCCGCCCCCAGCAGGTCGATCTCATGCTGGTCGGTGCGGTCTTCGTGGAAAAACAGCCCCACGCCGATGGCGGTGGTGATGCCGCCGGGGCCGTCGTAATTATTGGCGGGAGTTTCGGGGGTTCCCAGGGTTTGGCGGCTGAGGGTGTCCAGCATCCGGGTGTCCATGCAGTGCCGGCGGCAAAGCTCGGCTTTCCGCAAAAGCCAGCAGTAATTCCGGGTGGGGCGTCCCCAGGGGCGCTGAGAGGCAGCCCATTCCCGGCTGCTCATGCCCACGTATTTGATGAAGGGCGCCATTTTCCCCAGCATCTGCCCCCGGGTCAGGCCGAACAGCAGACCGTTGCAGGTGAACGCCGCCAGCTGGGTATAGGAGGTGACGTCGGCATAGCCGTTGACCAGATCGTAGCCCAGCAGGCCGTTGGGGCCGTAGTCCTCCTGAATCTCCTGCCAGCTGCGGTTGTCCACGGTGTATCCCATGGCGTCCCCCACTGCCAGTCCCAGCAGGCACCCACGGTATGACGACTGCGAAACGGCCATTGTCTGTCCCTCCCCTGCAAATATCTTCTTCCGCTTATTATACCCTCCGACCCCGGAAAAGGCAAGGGAAATCTACGCCAGCTCCCCGGAAATCGCCGCCAGCGCCGCCGACAGCCGTTCCTCCTTCAGGCCGGAGTAATTGATCACCAGGCAGTGCAAATCTTCCGACTGGTCGTGGTAGTAGCTGCTCAAGGCTCTGACCCGGATGCCAAGTGCGGCCAGCTTGTCCGTCAGCGCCTGATCGGAAAGGGACGTCGCCACATTCAGCAGGAAATGCAGTCCCGCGTCCTGTTCCTGAATGGTCAGCTTGTGGGAAAAGCTGCAATTTTCCAGCAGAGAAACCACGGCATTCCGGCGGCTTTTGTAGAATTTCCGCATTCGGTTGATGTGTTTTTCAAAAAAGCCCCGGCCTATAAACCGCGCCAGCGTGTACTGCTCAAAGCTGGGGACGGTGCAGCTGTAAAAGCCCAGCTTCTGCTGAAACGCCGCCATCAACCCCCCGGGAAGCACCATGTAGCTGATTCGGATGGAGGGCGCAAGGCTCTTGGAGAAGCTGTTCATGTAGATCACCCGCCCGCCGTC
>CAKTKF010000218.1 GCA_934569215.1 uncultured Oscillospiraceae bacterium | reverse complement strand
TACAACCGCTGCGGCATGGTGGAGGGGCCGGGACAGTTCGCCGTCCGGGGCGGCATTCTGGACATTTTCTCCCCCGCCGAAGACCGGCCCGTGCGGGCGGAGTTTTTCGGCGACGAGCTGGACACCATGGGCTTCTTTGACCCGGCGACCCAGCGCCGCAGTGAGAACATCATCTCCGTCACCGTCCTGCCCGTGGCGGAGACCCAGCCGGGACTCCATCCCGGCGGCGTAGAGGGGCTGTGCAAGGATATTTCCTCCCTGATCTCCCGCCAGAAGCGGCGGAAAAACGTCAACGAGCCTCTGATCGCTACGCTGGAAAAAGACCTGAATAAATACGAGAGCGGCCTGCACAATCCTGCTTCCGACCGGTATATGGCTCTGATTTATCCGGAAATGGCCACCGCCGCGGACTACATTCCGGACGGTGCCGTGGTCGCCGTCTGCGACCACGGAAACCTCCAGCGCGCCGCCCGCAGCCGCTGCGACGAGATGGGAATGCAGCTGGACAGTATGTTGGGAGCCGGTCTCGTGGCGGGCGAGCTGTGCGATTATGTGAGCCAGTGGGAGGATTTCTGCAAGACTCTCCGGAGGAAAACCGTCGTCTATTTTGACGCCTTCGGCGGTACCTCCTACCCGGAGGACTGCCCCCCGAAACAGCTGTATCCTCTCACCGCCAAGCAGCTTCCCGGCTACGGCGGCAATCTGGACACCGCCGTCTCCGATTTAAGTCACTATCAGAAAATGGAATTCGGCAGTCTGGTGCTTTGCGGCACCCGCCGCCGGGCGGAGCTGTTACAGCAGCTGCTTCACGAGAAGGGGCTGTCCGCCTTTCTGTGCATCCCCCTGACCACCCTGCCCAAGCCCGGGCAAATTCTTCTGACGGAGGGGACACTTCCCTTCGGCATGGAGTATCCCCTGTCCAAAATCGCCGTTCTGACGGAGGGGCAGCTGATCGCCCGGGGCGAGCCGAAGCGGAAGCCCGCGAAAAAAACCGGCTCCACCAACCGTCAGAAGCTGAATTCCTTCACCGACCTGACCCCCGGCGACCTGGTGGTTCACGAGAACTATGGCATCGGCCGGTTCGTGGCCATGGAGCAGATCAAGGTGGACGGTGCGGTCAAGGACTACATTAAAATCGCCTATCAGGGCAGCGACACCCTGTTCGTCCCCGCCACCCAGCTGGATTTGGTGAGCAAATACATCGGCGGCGGTGGAGAAGACAGCAGCGTCAAGCTGAACAAAATCGGCTCCGACGCCTGGCAGAAGACAAAGGCCAAGGCCCGCAAGGCCGCCAAGGATATGGCGGGCGAGCTGATCCAGCTCTACGCCGCCCGAAAGCGTCAGTCCGGCTACGCCTTCTCCGCCGACGCCCCCTGGCAGAAGGAATTTGAGGACAATTTCCCCTACCCGGAGACCGACGACCAGCTGCGCTGCATCGCGGACATCAAACACGACATGGAGTCTCCCATTCCCATGGATCGTCTTCTCTGCGGCGACGTGGGCTTCGGCAAGACCGAGGTCGCCCTCCGCGCCGTGATGAAGGCCGTCATGGACGGCAAGCAGGTGGCGATTCTGGTTCCCACCACGGTGCTTGCCCAGCAGCATTATCAGACCGCCGTGGCGCGTTTCCGGGGCTTCCCCGTCACCATCGACGTACTCAGCCGGTTCCGCACCCCGAAAATGCAGCAGCAGACCTTGCAGAAGCTCCGCGCCGGTTCTGTGGATTTGATCATCGGAACCCACAAGCTGCTGCAAAAAACCGTCCAGTTCAAGGATTTGGGGCTGCTCATCGTGGACGAGGAGCAGCGCTTCGGCGTCAGCCATAAGGAGCGCCTGAAGGAAATTTCCAAGGGCGTGGACGTACTGACCCTCTCCGCCACCCCCATTCCCCGGACGCTGAACATGGCGCTGTCCGGCATCCGGGACATGTCCACCATCGAGCAGCCCCCCGCCGACCGCTATCCCGTGCAGACCTTCGTGATGGAATACAGTGAGCCTATTGTGGACGACGCCATCCGCCGGGAAATCGAGCGGGGCGGGCAGGTCTATTACCTCCACAATCGCACGGAAACCATCGACCAGTGCGCCGCCGCCATCAAGCGCCGGATCCCGGGCGTCAGCGTGGGCGTCGCCCACGGGCAGATGGGCGAGGACGCCCTGGGGGATGTGATGCAGTCCATGGCGGAGGGCGAGATTCAGGTGCTGGTATGCACCACCATCATCGAAACCGGTCTGGACATCCCCAACGCCAACACCCTCATCATCGAAAATGCCGACCGGTTCGGCCTGAGCCAGCTGCACCAGCTTCGCGGCCGGGTGGGACGCTCCACCCGCCACGCCTACGCCTATTTCACCTACCGCCCGGAAAAGAATCTCACCGAGGTCGCCGAGAAGCGGCTTTCCGCTATCCGGGACTTCGCCGAATTCGGCTCCGGCTTCAAAATCGCCATGCGGGACCTGGAGATCCGGGGCGCGGGTAACCTCTTAGGCGCCGAGCAGTCCGGCCACATGTCCAGCGTGGGCTACGACATGTATCTGAAACTGCTGGACGAGGCGGTTCTGGAGGAAAAGGGCGAAGCGCCCAAGGCGCCGGAATGCACCGCCGACCTGAACGTCACCGCCAACGTGGACAAAGACTACGTCTCCCGGGGGGAGGAACGGATGGATTTGTACCGCCGCATGGCCGCCATCCGCTCTCAGGAGGATGCCGACGACCTGCTGGACGAGATCGTCGACCGCTACGGCGAGCCGCCCAAGGGCGTGCTGAACCTCATTGACATTGCCCTGCTCCGGGCAAAGGCGCGGCAAGTCGGCATCAAGGACATCCGCCAGAAGTCCGGGGACGTGCTGTTCACCCTGAGCAATCTGAATTTCGAGGCCGTGGGCGCGCTGTGTTCCGACCCGGATTACAAGCAGCGGGTCACCTTCCTGGCCAGCGCCAAGGAACCGACCCTCCGCTTTAAGCTTGCCAACGGTGTGGACAGCCTGAAACAGAGCAGGCTGTTTGTGGAGCATTATACCAGCTTTTTCCAGAGCTGACGTTCTTGACATTCCGTGTTATAATAGCGTTGAATCCAACCTTCCCTCAGGAAAGGAGCAGCCTATGTCTAAAGGCAAATTTTCCAATCCCCGGCCATACCGGGAAGAAGAACGTGAAATTGAAAAAAGCTTTCGCCAGCTGACCGGTCAGGAGAAGCCC
>CAKTKF010000217.1 GCA_934569215.1 uncultured Oscillospiraceae bacterium | reverse complement strand
CGGCTGGAAAGCCATTGACGAGAACCAGAGCTTCATTTTCAAAGTAGTTGGGGACGGTTTTGAGAAGAAGGTTGTCATCAAAGGCAACGGCTCCGTGACCATCAAGGGCCTGAAAATCGGCACCTACACCATCACGGAGGTGAGCGACTGGAGCTGGCGTTATACGCCGGACGAAATCGTCAAGACCATAACCTTGCAGCCCACACAGACGAATGAAGTCACGTTCGCAAACACCCGTGCAAACGACAAGTGGCTGGGCGGCGACGCATACAGCCAGAATAAATTCGGCAGCTGAGAAAGGAGGCGGCAGTCATGTACCAAGGAGCATACGTTAAAAAACGCAGAAAGTCAAGAGTTCGCATGAACAGAGCGACGGTTCTGCTCATGGCCATTCTCATGCTGATCGGCGTGGTGGCCGGTTCTACCGTCGCCTACCTGATCGACACAACAGGACAGGTGGCAAACACCTTCGAGTACGCAAAGGTTTCCTGCGAGATAACGGAGAACTTCGATAAAACCACAAAAAGCAATGTGCAGGTCAAAAACACCGGCACCACCGACGCATACATCCGAGCGACCTATGTCGTGAACTGGCTAGATAAGGCCAACAATATTGTTGCCTCCGTCCCGGCGGGGTACAGCTACAATTTGGCTGTTAACCCGGACAGCAAGTGGAAGGAAATCGGCGGCTACTATTACTATCCGGATCCGGTCGCTCCCAATGGATCAACAGAGGGCAGCCTGCTGAATTGCACGGTCGCGTATCCGGAAAATCCGGAATACACACTTTCCGTCGAAATTCTGGCGACCGCCGTTCAGAGTCAACCTGCAAGCGCGGTAGAAAATGCCTGGGGCGTCACACCCCCATTCGGCAATTAAGGGGGGCGGCAATATGAAAAAGCTATGCAGAATAGTTTCATCGTTGGTTCTAATGCTGCTGATGGTCACGAGCCTAAGTGTGACCGCCTTCGCCCAGAGTACTCAGCCCGCCGCGGACATCGTTTACAAGGGCAAGGACAGGCTGATCATCAGCCCCAAGGCCGGCAATCACACCGGCACCGACCTGTTCGGCGATTTTAAGGGCGTCATGCCCGGCGACACGCTGACCGAGACCGTCACATTCCGGAACGAAAGCACGACCACCCGCACCGATTACGTGAAGCTGTACATCGTGGCCGTTCCCCACGGCGCGGACAATCTCCCCGTGGACGGGCACATCGCCGACGTGGACGAAATGAACGAATTTCTTTCCAACTTCACCATGACCGTGGCGCAGGGCGGGAAAGGAATTTTCAACGGGAAGCCGGATGAGGTTGGCACCTTCGGCGGAAACGGCTGTCTGCTGGGCACCTTCCGGAAGGGCGAGGGCACCACGCTGACCGTGACCCTGACGATGGACATTGAAGCGGACAACACCGCCGCAAACCAGGAGGGAGAGGTAGACTGGAAGTTCATCGCAGAGGAATATACCACCGCAAAGCCCCCCACGGTCACCCCCGGTACGCTGATTCAGACCGGCCAGCGCAACTGGCCGATTTGGGCGCTGGGCAGTGCCGGACTTGTCCTGGTCGTTTTCGGCTGGGCAATGCTGGCAAAGAAAAAGGAACGGAAGAATGCCTAGAAAGTTGGGCATTGCCGTTATAGCAGTGGGAACAGTGCTGATCCTGTCGGCACTGTTTCTGCTGCTGCATAACCGCTATGAGGACGCCCGCGCCGGGCAGCAGGCCGAGGACGCGCTGGCAAGCGTCGAGGCGGCCATTGCGGCACAGCCGGCGGAAACGACCGCCCAAACCGCGACGGAAGAGACGCAGACTGTCCCCACCGAGCCGCCCCTTGACCCGGAAATGCCAACAGTTGTGTTGAACGGCTATGCCTATGTGGGCTATTTGGAGCTTCCTACGCTGGAGCTGAAGCTGCCGGTCATGTCGAAGTGGGACTATACCCGGCTGCAAATCGCCCCATGCCGCCAATTCGGATCTTCCCGCACGGACGACCTTGTGATTGCCGCCCACAATTACCGGAACCATTTTGGCCGTCTCAAGGAACTGACCGTGGGCGATTCCGTTACCTTTACGGATATGGAGGGCATCGTCAACACCTACCGCGTCGAAAAGGTCGAGACGCTGCAACCAACGGAAGTGGCCGCCGTCCAAAACAGCGGCCATGATTTGGTGCTGTACACCTGCACCAAGGGCGGCAAAACGCGAGTGACGGTGTTCTGTGACCGGGCAGAAGAAAAAGAATGAGGTGCCGTTTACAAGACGCAAGGGGGACGCAGTGGGAGAGTCGGAGAGAAAGAGTTTACGCGACGATTGCATTGAGAAAGAAAACAGGCAGCTGCTTTCTGAGTGGGATGACAAAAAGAATGAAGGACTGATGCCGGAGGATGTTTCGGCGGGCAGCCGCCGGTATGTCTGGTGGCGATGCAAGAACGGTCATTCATGGCGGGCGAGCGTCCAGCACCGGTCGCGGGGCAGCGGCTGCCCGGTTTGCGACGGCAAAATTGCTGTTCCCGGCGATAACGACCTGCTGACGCTCTTCCCGGACATTGCCGCAGAATGGGATACAGAACGCAACGGCAATTTGACCCCGGATCGTGTGACGCCCTACAGTAACAGAAAGGCCTGGTGGCGGTGTTCCCGCGGACATGCGTGGGAGGCGGTCATTGCACCCAGAGCCGTAAAAAACGCCGGCTGTCCCTATTGCACGGGCAGGCGCGTTCTGCCCGGTTTTAATGACCTGGCAACGCGCTACCCAAAGCTTGCCGCCCAGTGGGATCCTGCGCGCAACGGCGATCTGATGCCGGAAATGTTCACGATAGGCAGCCATAAGCGCATCTGGTGGAAATGCAGTGCGGGACACGTCTGGAAGGCGGTCATTTATTCCAGAACCGGAAGAAGCAAATGCGGATGTCCCATCTGCGCCGGGAGAGCAAAATGAGGTGCCGAACGGGTGCGGTTCAGCTTGCGGCGTACCCGGCAGATTGACGGGGTGGGGCGATTGTAAATCCTGCACTTTGCAGGCTACCATTTCTGTGCGCTGTTTTGTATAATATTACTACAAATCAACAAACAGGAGGTAACTATCATGGCATTTTCCCTTGACAGCAAAGTAAAGGACATTCTGAAAAACCCGGCGGCAGCGGAAATCCTGGACAAGTTCTGCCCGGGCGCGTCCAAGAACCCGCAGATGAAGCTCGTCGGCGGTCTGACCC
>CAKTKF010000216.1 GCA_934569215.1 uncultured Oscillospiraceae bacterium | reverse complement strand
CTGCACCTGGAGCCGGAGCAGGCAAGAGCATACATCCACAAAAATCTAAAAGAGGACGCCTGAGCGTCCTCTTTTTGTATCTTGCAGGAATAATCAGTTCACGTAGGTCAGGTACTTCGGGTCGATGCCCTGAATGCCCAGCCCCGGCGTGTCGGAGACGGTGATGATCTTCTCATCAAAAACAGCGCCGCCGAGGATCGGATCTTCGCTGCACAGCACCGGGCCGTCCAGATCCACCTTGGTGATGATGTTCTTGGCGCAGGCCAGATGCACGGCAGCATTCACGGAGATCTTTGCTTCCAGCATGCAGCCGATCATGCACTCCACGCCGAACACCTCCGCTGCGGAGGCGATTTTCAGGGCGTTGTAAATTCCGCCGCACTTCATCAGCTTAATGTTGATCAGGTCGGCCGCGCCCATCTGCAAAATGGTCATGGCGTTTTCCGGGGAGAACACGGCCTCGTCCGCCAGCACCGGCACGTAGCTCCGGTCGGTGACGTACTTCAGCCCGGCAAAGTCGTGGGCGCTTACGGGCTGCTCCACAAGCTCAATGTCCAGACCAAGCTCCTGCATCCGGTTCAGAATTTTCACGGCCTGCTTGGGCGTCCACGCCTGATTGGCGTCGATGCGGATGACGATATCCTTGCCAACGGCATTGCGCACGGCGCTGAGCCGGGCGACGTCCAGCTCGGGATTGACGCCGACCTTCATTTTCAGGCAGTCGTAGCCACGGGCAACGGCTTTCAGGGAATCGCTGACCATGGTATCCGGGTCGTTGACGGAGATGGTGATATCGGTGACGATCTGTTTCCGCCCGCCGCCCAAGAGCTTATAAACGGGAATATTGTACAGCTGTCCGTACAGGTCCCACAGCGCCATGTCCACGGCTGCCTTGGCACTGGAATTGCCCACGATGCACTTCTGCACGGACTGGAGCAGCGGCTCCAGCTCCTCCACGTCCCGGCCGATGATGGTCTTGGCAATGTGATCCTGAATAGCGCCGATGATCGCGCCGGTGGTGTCGCCGGTAATGGCGCCCGTGGGAGGGGCTTCGCCGTAGCCCACCGCGCCGCAGTCGGTATGGATTTCCACGATGACGTCTTCCACGCTGCTGACGCTGCGCAGAGCGGTTTTGAAGGGGGTACGCAGGGGAACGCTGATGCGTCCCAGACGGACACTTGTGATTTTCATATTGGTCACCTTCTATAAATTTTGACTGAGAAATTCGTCATTTTGCCATTTCGTACATGGCGGCAGCAATGATTTGCGCGTTGCGCATCAGGCTGTCTACCGAGATGTACTCGTCCGGCTTATGCTCCCGGACTTCTTCCCCGGGGAAAATGGGGCCGAAGGCCACAATGTTGGGCAGTGCCTTGGCATAGGTGCCGCCGCCGATGGATTTGGGTTGACCTTCTAATCCGGTCTGCTCCCAGTAGACCCGTAGCAGGGTGGAAACAAGGGGGCTGTCCTCGGGGACGTACAGCTTGGACTTGTGGACTTCGGAGTCCAGAGTAAATCCGGCGCTTGCAAATTTGCCGTTCAGAATGGGGGCGCAGTCGGCGTAGCCCTTGGTGACCGGATAGCGGTAGTTGATTTTCAGGGACAGGCGGTGTTCGTCGCCGTTGATCACGCCGAGATTCAGCGTCAGACCGCCGGAAACCGCATCATGGAGGGCAATTCCGGCGGAAGCGCCGTCGGTCTCCATGCCGAGGGTCGTCGCCAGAAAATGCACCGCGTCGGCAATTTCCTCGCTCAGGGGCAGGGTGTCCAGCGCCAGCAGCAGACGGCCGATGGCGTTTTTCCCCAGCTCTGGGGTGCTGCCATGGGCGCTTTCGCCCTCGGCTTCCACGAAAAGACCATAATCCGTGGCAGTGAACCGCACCTGAGGAGCGGAGAGACCAGCCAGACGCTGCGCCAGTTCCCGGGGACAGGCCAGCTTGGCGCTGGCGTGCGCCGGAACCACGTTGGGGGCAGTTCCGCCGTGAATGGACAGGAGTCGAACGTCGCCGGTTTGGACGTAGGTGTGGGAAAAGGCTGCGTTGATAATGCCCTTTTCTCCGTTGATCACCGGGTACTCGCCGTCCGGGGTGAAGCCCATGACGGGTATTTCGCCGCCGTTTGCAAGATAGTATTTGATATCGTCGGAACCGGCTTCCTCGTTGCAGCCGAAGAGAATCCGGATGCGGCGGCGGATGGGAAGGCCGGAATCCCGCAGAGCGGCCAGAGCATACAGGGAAGCAATGGCGGGGCCTTTGTCGTCCGTGGTGCCTCTGCCCCAGATTTTTTCATCCCGCAGCTCGCCGCCGAAGGGGTCGCAGCTCCAGCCGTCCCCGGCGGGAACCACGTCCAGATGTCCCAGAACGGCGACCATTTCGTCGCCCTCACCGTATTCACACCAGCCCAGATGGCCGTCCATGTTCTCCGTACGGAAGCCCAACTTCCGGGCGGTGTCCAGCACATGGACAAGGCTATCCCGGACGGAAGCCCCGTAAGGTGCGCCATCCTCCGCTTCGCCCTGAACGCTGGGAATCCGGATATTTTGCCGAAGAGTGTAAAGAAGCTGGGGCTTCAGCGCGTCAACGCAAGCACGCAGTTCCATAGAAATTCCTCCAATCATACTATTTCTCGATAAAATGGTTAACACCATTTTATCCTGCGAATCCTTCGCAGGCCGCCGATGGCGGCGAGAAATGTATGGACTTACGTTTTTTGCGGCTACGCCGCAGGCTGCTGAAACAGCAGCCGAATAAAACGGTTTTTAACCGTTTTATTGAAAACCAGTATCACATCTCCCTGAGCAGCGTTACCAGGTGCGCAGGGCTTTGGGCAATGGCCTTTGCTCCGGCGGCTTCCATGTCCGCCGTCTCGCCGTAGCCCCAGGCAACGCCGACGGTGGGAATGCCGTGGGCGGCGGCGCCAATCACGTCAAATTTGGTATCGCCCACCATAACCATATTGTCTGCCCGGCCGTTCTGCGCCAGAAGGTAGGCGATGACCTCGCTTTTGGAAGAGCGGGACTCGTCCAAAGTACCGCCGCAGACCGTGTCAAAGTAGCCGGCAAGGTTAAAATGCCGCAGTACCCGGTTTGCCATTTCCTCCGGCTTGGAGGTGGCGACGCAGAGCTTATACCCGCTCTGCTTCAGCTCTTCCAGCGCCTCCCGAATGCCGGGGTAGGGGACGTTTTCAAAAATGCCGATGGGATTGTAGCGGCTGCGGAAAACGGTTACGCCTTCATCAAGCTTCTGCTTCGGGACACCGTACCGC